>JBCCPK010000009.1 GCA_039024915.1 Pseudomonadota bacterium | reverse complement strand
CTCCAACGATGTCCTTGATGGCGGTGGCGGGGATGACACGCTGATCGGCGGCGATGGTAATGACAATCTTAGCGGCGGCGGGGGTATCGATGATCTGTCCGGCGGCGCGGGCAATGATGTCATGGCTGGCGGGGCGGACAATGACACGCTGAACGGTGGCGACAACAATGACCGGCTGTTTGGCGGCGCGGGTGATGACACCTCGAACGGCGATGCGGGCGCTGACTTCATTTCATCAGGCTCGGGTGACGACATCCTCAATGGCGGCACGGGAGATGATTTCCTGTTCGGCGGCTTCGGTGCGGACACCATGTCCGGCGATAATGGCAATGATTTCCTGCAGGCCGGCGCGAGCAATGACATCCTCAACGGCGGCGCTGGTGATGACACGCTTCAGGGTCGCGAGGATAACGATATCCTCGACGGCGGAACGGGAACCGATACGCTGACCGGTGGTACCGAGACAGACACCTTTGTGTTCGCGCCCGGCTACGGGAACGACACCGTGACGGACTTCGAAGATGATATCGACCAGCTCGATCTAACGGCGTTTAACTTCGCATCCGTCAACGGAGCTCTATCATTTGCGAGCGAAGTTGCGGGCGATGTGGTGTTCACCTTCGGGCCGAACACGTTCACGATTCAAAACACCACCGAAGCCCAACTGGCTGACGACATTCTGATCTGAGGCGGCGACCGCTGACCTAGGCGGGCCGGCGCTCAATCAGCGCTGGCCCGTTCAGGCCCGATGATCGCTTTCGGGCCTCTCGACAGGTCCGCCTGCGTCAACCCAATCATTGAAGCCGTCTTTGAGGTGTGCCGCTTCAAAACCCATGTCCTGGAGCGTTGCGACCGTCAGCGCAGAACGCCAGCCGGAGGCGCAATGAAAGACATACCGTTTGTCTGGCTGCGCGAAGATGGGCTTGTGGTAGGGGCTCACGGGATCGACCCAGAACTCGATCATGCCGCGCGGCGCATGCACGCTGCCGGGTATCCAGCCTGAGCGCTGGCGCTCGCGCACGTCGCGAATATCGACGATCACCCAGTCGGGATCGCCGTGACGCTCAAGCAGCTGCGCTGTTTCAACCTCGGCAATACGCGCACGCGCTGCGGCAACCATGTCAGCGGCTGAGAGCTTCAAAGGGGCCATCAATTGCCTAAGGCGCTACGAGCGCAAACGCTCCAGCAGCGCCTGCGACGGCGTACCCGTCGCCTCAAGTCCCTGGCTTTGCTGATAAGCGCTTATGGCGCGCTGCGAGTTGGGACCAATGACGCCGTCGACCCCATCTGTGTCGAAGCCCGCCGCCGTCAGCCGCTCCTGCAACTCGGTGCGGTCTGCTTTCGTCAGCCCGTTGCGGTCGGGCGGAAAAGGCGTCTGCAGCGGCCCGCCGCCGGCGATCCGGTCAGAAAGGTGGCCGACGCCGATCGCGTAACTATCGGAGTTGTTGTAGCGCTTGATCACATCGAAATTGGAGGTGACCGCAAAGCGCGGGCCACCCGGCTGCGGTTGGATGATGCGTCCGCCTCCGCCGCCGCCGCCGCCGAGCGCTTCACGCCCCCATGGCACACCCCTGTCCCAGCCCATACGATTGAGGTAGGCGGCGGCTGAGGCGAGCGCATCGGTGGGGTCGTCCGACCAGATATCGCGGCGGCCATCACCGGTAAAATCAACCGCGTATGCCTCATAGGTTGTCGGGATGAACTGCGTATGCCCCATGGCGCCAGCCCAGCTGCCGGTCATCAGGTTAGCTGGAATGTCGCCGTTCTGGATGATCTTGAGGGCGGCGATCAGCTGCGCCTCAAAAAAGCGACCACGCCGACCATCATAGGCCAGCGTCGATGTGGCTGAAATGACGGGGATGTTGCCCCGGCGCTCGCCGTAAGAGCTCTCCAACCCCCAGATTGCCGCGATGACTTCGGCTGGCACGCCGTAACGGTCTTCGAGTTGGGCAAGCACAGTGCGGTGGAAGGTGAACGCCGTTCGCCCACCGCGCACGCGGCGGTCTGAAGCCGCGATGGCAAGGTAGTCTTCGAGCGTGCGCGTGAATTCAGTCTGGTTGCGGTCGCGGCTGACCACTCCCGGAAGAAAGCCCGCGTTGGCGAAGGCTACATCAAGGGTCTGCTGCGTAATCCCCTGCCCGCGTGCCCTGCCCTGGAATGAGGAGACCCAAGCGTCGTAGCCCGCGTTCGCGGTCGGCAGAAGATCGTCGTCCAAGCTGTTATTCGCATAGCTGTAGGCGTCGACAAGGCTGCCGCTGGCGCAGCCCGCGAGCCCAAATGCAAAAACACCAAATCCCATGGTCCGTCGTGTCAAGGTCATCGCATCACGCGCCGGCAAGCTCGCCGGTCCATCGCCTCTGATTGATGAAAAAGCTCTGATATCGATAGCTACGATTGATTAACCCTGTGTCAACGGCTCTCTTGGGCCGTCCCTAGCGCTCGCCACGTCGGTAGGGCGTCATCAACGCCTCGGGAACCTGTGCGCGGCGAGCGACAAGGATCAGCGCAGCGATCGACAACAGGTAGGGCGCCATGAGGAACAGCTGATAGGGTACGCCCTCGACGCTGGTCTGAAGCCGCAGCTGGAAGGCGTCGAAGAATGCGAACAGAAGCGCACCAAGCAGGGCCTTGCCAGGCCTCCACGAGGCGAAGACCACCAGCGCAATGCAGATCCAGCCGCGCCCCTGCACCATTTCCGGAAAAAAGCTATTGAACGCCGCCATGGTCAGGAACGCCCCGCCGACCGCCATCAGCGCCGAACCCGCCATAACCGCGCCGTAGCGGATGGCAAGCGGGTCAAGCCCTTGCGCGTCCACCGCGTGCGGGTTTTCGCCCGTCATGCGGATCGCGAGCCCCAAGGGCGTGCGGGCCAGGACATAGGCCACCACGACCACCGTCAGGAGCGCCAGGTAGGTCGGCGCGCTTTGCTGGAAGAGGACCTCGCCGACAAAGGGTAGGTCCGACAGACCTGGGATGTAGAGCGCCTGAAAGGGCTCGATGGTCGGCGGCAGATCGCCCACTTCAACGAGCAGGCGGTACAGGTAGTAGGACAAGGACGCAGCGAACAGCGTGATGCCAAGCCCGGAGACGTGCTGCGACAGGCCAAGTGAGACCGTCAAGCCTGAGTGCAGCAGCCCGAAGATCGCGCCCGATAACGCTGCGGCGAGAAGGCCTGTCCAGAGATCGGCTCCGAGGTAAACCGTCAGCCAGCCGACCATCGCCCCCATGGTCATGATACCCTCAATGCCGAGATTGAGAACGCCTGACCGCTCGCACAAGAGCGCCCCCAATACACCAAAGATCAGCGGCGTTGCGATGCGCAGAACCGCAGCCCACAGGCTGGCACTCGTCAGGATATCGATCGTCTCGGCCATGCTTTCGAGCCGCGCCCCTAGCGCCGTATCCGGTAGGTGGTGAACAACAGCGCGACGAGCATGCTCAACAGGCTGACCGATAGGATGACGTCGGCGATGAAGCTGGGCACACCCGTTGCCCGCGCCATCGCGTCGGCCCCGACAAAGATCATCGCGACGAAGACCGCTGCCGCAACGACGCCAATCGGGTGGAGCGCCGCCAGCATCGCAACGACGATGCCCGAATAGCCGTAGCCCGGCGACAAGGTCGTGGTCACATGGCCGGTCACGCCGAGGACTTCGACGACGCCAGCAAGGCCGGCCAATCCACCGGACAGGAAAGCGGTACCAAGGACGGTCTTGGGAAGCGCGACACCTGCGAAAGCCGCCGCCTTTGCGTTGTGGCCGACCGCGCGGCTTTCGAGCCCGAACCGTGTACGCGCCAAAACAAGCCAGACCAGGAGAGCAGCGGCGCAGGCGATCAGCAGCCCGACATGCAGACGCGAGCGTTGCACCAGATCCGGTAGCCGCAGGTCACCATCCACCGGGATCGAACGCGGCCAGCCGAAGGCGAGCGGGTCGCGCATCGGCCCCTCGATCATCAGGCCGACAAACAGGATGACGACGAAATTCAGGAGCAGCGTCGTCACCACCTCATCGACGCCAAAGCGCAAACGCAAAATCGCCGGCCCAGCGAGGAGAAGCGCACCGACAAACATGCCAGCGACAATGATGATGGCGATCGCGAGCGGTGCGGGCAGCCCGGTCACGATGGAATGGCCGAGCCATGCGGTCATCAGCGCGCCGACGTAGAACTGGCCCTCGCCGCCGATGTTCCAGAGCTTGCAGCGAAAGGCGACAGCCGCTGCAAGGCCCGTCAGGATCAAGGGCGTGGCGCGGGTCAGCGTTTCGGTTATCGCGAGCCGAGAACCGAGTGACCCTTCGATAAGGTGGACATATGCGCCCAGCGGGTTAACCCCGGCGACGCCGATGAGGATCGAGCCAAGTGCGAGCGCCAGCGCTATGGCAGCCAACGGCGCGGTGGCGATCAGTGCCAGCGACGTATCCGTCCGCCGTTCAAGCCGCATGGCTTTTCCCTTGCGGTCCAGCGTCCCGGTCTGGCACCGCATCCCACTGTCCGGCCATCATCAGACCAAGCGTCTGCGCATCGATGTCTTCGCTTGCGACGGGTGCGGACAGCTTGCCTTTGACCATAGCCTGTACCCGGTCCGCGAGTGCCGTCGCTTCCTCAAGTTCCTCGGTGATCAGCAGAACCGCCGCGCCTTGCTGGCGCGCCTTCAGCAGATGGCCGTGCACGGCTGCGATGGCGCCTTCGTCCAGGCCGCGCGTTGGCTGGTTGGCAAAAAGGAAACGCGGCCGCGCTTCGAGTACGCGGCCAAGAATGAGCTTCTGCATGTTACCGCCGGACAGGAGACGTGTCCGCGTGGCCGGCCCCGCGCCACGGATATCGTAGGTGTCGATGAGATTTTGGGCGTGCTGCCGTCCCGAGGCCTGGCGAATGAAACCAAGCGAGGAAAACCGCCTGCTGCGCAGCTGTTCGAGAACGGCGTTTTCCCAGACCGACAGATCGCCGACAACGCCCTCAGCGTGGCGGTCTTCGGGCACGCGACCAATCCCAAGCCTGACGCGTTCGCGCGGCGCCAGATTGCCAAGATCGATCAGCGCCCCATCGTCGCCGCGCACGTGCAAGGTTCCAGCGCTTGGCAGCTCCAGCCCGCTAAGAAGGCCGCCAAGCGCCGCCTGACCATTGCCGGACACGCCGACAATACCCAGGATTTCTCCCGCCCGGACGTCCAGCGTCAGCCCATCGAGGGCCCGCGCTTCGGGCGGGCCGACGCATACGTCCTTGGCAATCAAGACGGGCTCGCCAGACTGCTGCACCTCGCGCTTGGGCCTTGTGACCTGCCGCCCGACCATCAGTTCGGCCAACTCTTGCGGCGAGGTATCAGTCGTCTTGCGCTCGGCCACAACCTTACCTCCGCGCAACACCGTCACGCGGTCGGAACCCGCCATAACCTCGTGCAGCTTGTGCGAAATGAAGATGATCGACAACCCATCCGCCGCCATCTCGCGCAAGGTGATAAACAGTTTCTCCGCTTCCGGTCGCGCCAGCACGGCCGTGGGCTCATCAAGGATCAGGATACTGGCATCCCGATAGAGGGCCTTGAGGATCTCAACACGCTGTCGCTCGCCGACCGAAAGGCTGGCAACGCGCGCGTCGGGGTTGATAGGCAGGCCGAACCGATCCGCGAGCGCTAGCAACTTCTTCCGCGCCGCGCGACGCCCGCTCGTCGGCGCGCTGAGACGTTCCGAGCCAAGCGTGATGTTGTCGAGTACGGTCAAATTGCCCGCCAGGGTGAAGTGCTGATGCACCATGCCAACCCCTGCATCGATTGCGGCGCGGGGCTTGCCCGGCGGCAGCTGTTTGCCGTGCACTTCGACGGTGCCGTCATCGGCCTTGTAGTGGCCGAACAGGATGTTCATCAGCGTGGTCTTACCCGCACCGTTTTCGCCCAGCAGCGCCAGGATTTCGCCCTTTGCCAGCGACAGCGAGATGGCATCGTTTGCGACCAGATCACCGAACCGCATGGTGATCCCATCAAGCTTGAGGACGGTGGGCTGTTCGCTCACGCGCTCAACCCCGCGATCGGATTGGGAAACGCGATCGGCGGCGCAAGCGCTTCGATCTTCGAGGCCAGTTCGAAAAGCGCCTCATCGCTCCCAGACGGCCCCATGATCTGAAAGCCGAACGGCAGATGAGCGCGTGGTGCCGGCATCATGCCAAAGGGTACGGCGAGCGCGGGTAGCCCCGTCACGTTCGCCACCGCAACATTCGGTGCCAGCGCGTTCATCTGGTCGAGGCGCGCCTCAACGTCGGTCTGGTTGGGATCGAAAAACCCAACCTGCGGCGGACCGTCCGCAAGGACGGGCATGATGAGCGCATCATGACCTTCAAACAGCCCGGCCACCTCGTGGCTGAGCCGCATCATCTCTGTGGAGTTCGCAAACAGAGTGGGTGCATCCATCGCCCGGCCGCGCGCTGCCATCGCGGCGTTGATCGGTGTGATCTGCGCATCGTCAATGCCAACGCCATCAAGCCAGTTCGCGAGAGACGCGGCGAAGATAGGGATCGTCAAGGCTTGCGCCCGCGTACCCCACTCGTCGATCGGCGGTAGGCGCGCAACATCGCATCCCGCTTCTGCAAGAGCGCCGGCCACCTCATCCATCTTTGCGGCGCTGTCGGCGCTCGCCGCTGCGGGGAGGCAGATACCAACCCGTTCGATGCTGTGTGCGGGCCCGGTATCAAGCTTCACCGCGTCGAAAACAGCGCGGGCATCCCGCACCGAGCGCGTGACGACTTGCTCGCTGGCGATCCCCATGAGGAAGTTGTTGAAATGGGGCGCTCCTGGCACCCTGCCCTGTGTGGCTTTCAGCCCAACCAGCCCGCAGCATGCTGCTGGCACACGCGTTGAACCGGCGGCATCGGTTGCATGGGCGATGGCAGCAATCCCAGCTGCGACCGCTGCGGCAGCACCGCCTGATGATCCGCCCGGCGACAAGGCCGC
The DNA here is from genome assembly GCA_039024915.1 of Pseudomonadota bacterium. Taxonomy (NCBI): domain Bacteria; kingdom Pseudomonadati; phylum Pseudomonadota; species Pseudomonadota bacterium. The sequence continues at coordinate 101,950 of JBCCPK010000009.1, read as the reverse complement.
ATCGAAGGGGTTCAAGGCGACGGGGCCCTCCGGCGGCTCGCTGGTCAGTGCGAGGCCGAATTCCGGCACCGTTGTCAGCCCGAATGACACGAGCCCCGCAGAACCGAACGCTTCGAACAACTCATCACTGGCTTCGGGGTCCGGCGAACGCGCTCGCAGCGCCGCGTTACCAGCAGCCGGGGCGAGGCCCGCGCCATAGCCGCCCAAATCCTTGGCGAGGAACGGCACGCCTTCGAAAGGACCGCGTTGTGATGCGTATCGCGCATCACTGGCGTCCGCGCGGGCAAGGCCAAGCTGCGGTTCGACCCGCGCAAGCGCGCCCAAATGCTGGCTCCGCTTAGCAGCATCGAGCGACGCCGCCATCGCGGCTTTCGCCGTCAGATGCCCCGCCGCGATCGACGCGGCGAGAGCGGTTGCATCATGCACGAAGGCGCGCCTTAGGCGGGTTCTTCATTGTTGATCGGCACGTCGAAGTCACCAGCCTCGATCATCGCCTGCTTTTCCAGCATGGGCGCGATCGCATCGGCGGGCACCATATCTTCAACGAAGATCAGCGCGTTGCCGCCGTGCACCATGAAGGAGAACTCGGTGTAGTCCTTGCCGACCGGATTGCCTTCGCCGATGTCGGCAACGATCGCATCAATGGTCGGGCCATAGTTCCAGATCGCGTTCGCAAATACCGTTTCGGGGTAGCGTGGCGTGTAGTCGATCAGCGAACCAATGGCTTTGATGCCCCGCTCCTGCGCGGCGTCCGCCGTGCCGATGCGCTCACCGAACAGGATGTCCGCGCCAGCATCGATCTGCGCCAGCGCCGCCTCTTTGGCGCGCGCCGGATCAAACCAGGCGCCGATGAAACCGTTGAGGAACGTGGCGTCCGCGTTGACCTCGGAAACGCCAGCGCGGAAAGCGTTGATCAACAGATTCACTTCCGGGATCGGGAAGCCGCCCACGGAGCCGAAGACATTCGATTCCGACATTTCCCCGGCGAGCATACCGGCCAGATACGCCGCTTCGTGGTTGCGGGTCCCGAAAACGCCAAAGTTGTCGCCCTGCGGTCCACCCGACGAGCCCATCAGGAAGGCAACATCGGGATAGTCTTCGGCGACCTCGCGCGCTTCATTCTCGACGGCGTAGCTCTCGCCCCAGATCAGCTTGACGCCAGACTCGGCATATTCGCGCATCGCGCGCGGATAATCGGGCGCGGCAACGGCTTCGGAAAACTCGTACATGATCTTGCCAGCTTCAGCGGCTTCCTGAAGCGCCAGATGGATGCGGGAGTTCCAGGCGTTTTCGACCGGAGAGTTGTGAACGCCTGCAACCTTGATGGGGTCCATAGCGGATGCGCCGCGCAAAACAGCCGGCATGGCGAGGGTGGTGGCTGCGCCAAGCACGGCGGTGCGGCGGGTGATTGTGAAGCTCATGGGTTCAGTCCTTCCTGTCAGTGTTCAATGTGTTGTTTGAGGAGCATAGCTAGCGGGGTCGACGGTCGGTGGCCGGCCTTCGATCGATAACGTCGTGACACGGGGCGGGGTGTGGGCGATGGGTTTGCCGTTGCGAATGACTGCGAGGCGTGTGGGCTTGAGGCGCACCGCTTCGATTGGTCCCTGCGCTTGCACGATGACCATTGATGCCGGCCCGCCGACGCGCAGAGTGGGGTCGGGCAGGCCCATCGCACGGGCGCCGCCGAGCGTGACGGAATCGAACGCCCACGCCATGCCCTCGCGCGCCGTCATCGGCAGCGCATGAACGGCCATGTGTGCGACCTCCAGCATGTCTGCGGAGCCCAGGGGGTACCACGGATCCATGCAGCAATCTTGCCCGAAGGCGACGTTGACCCCCGCCGCGCGCAGTTCCGGCACACGCGTAAGGCCACGGCGTTTGGGGTAGGCGTCGGATCGGCCTTGCAGAGTGATGTTGATCAGCGGGTTGGGAATGATCTGCATGCCGCTTTCCGCAATGAGCGGCATGAGCTTGGTGACATAGTAATTGTCGAACGAATGCATCGAGGTGCAGTGTGAGCCGACGACGCGTTCGCCCAATCCAAGGCGCGTGGTCTCATAGGCCAACGTTTCGATGTGGCGCGAGTTGGGGTCGTCGGTTTCGTCACAATGGATATCCACCTGCAGACCGCGTTCGGCGGCGATCTCGCATAGCTGTGTCAGCGAGCGGGCACCATCGGCCATGGTGCGCTCAAAGTGCGGTATCCCGCCGACCACATCGACCCCCATATCGAGCGCGCGAATCAGGTTACCCTCAGCCCCGGGAGACCGGTAAAGCCCATCCTGCGGGAAGGCGACCAGTTGCAGGTCAATGACGGGCGCGACCGTCTTCTGAACATCGAGGAGCGCCTCAACCGCCAGAAGGCGATCATCGCACACATCAACATGGGTCCGGATTGCGAGCAGGCCCTGCGCGACAGCCAGATCGCAGTAGCGCAACGCCCGCTCCTTGACGGCGTCCTGGGTCAGATGCGGCTTGAGTTCGCCCCACAGGCCTATGCCCTCCAGCAAGGTGCCCGATTGGTTGAGCCGGGGCATGCCAAGGCTCAGCGTTGCATCCATGTGAAAATGGGGATCCACGAAGGGGGGCGCAACGAGATAGCCACCCGCGTCGATCTCCTGGCCTGTACCTCCTTCAAGCGCCGGCTCGATGGCGATAATCGTGTCGCCTTGAACGCCGATATCGCGCAACTGGGGGCTCTCTGTCACCTCGCCCCCCTCCACCGGACGGTGGACGCGGGCGTTGCGGACGATGAGGTCAAACATCGCAGCCGCCGCTACGGTTTACGGGGCCAGGTGAGGAAAAAACAACGTCTAAAGCATGCATGACGCGCCACTGTTGCGCCCTGCCAACCCCAAGTCAATGTGCACCAACCGCTTGGCTTTGCATAACGCAGGGGCACGCTCAATTTGCGTGCATGGATATGGTTCGGTCAGGCTCGCTAGGCGGCCGTGGCGTCCCGCCGCCAGACCTCAAGCGCTTCGGACCAGTCGGGCATGCATTCGGCTCTATAGCCGCAAGTCCTGCCCATGCCGAGAGCGGGATAGGCTTTCATGGCCTCCCGGTGTGCACCCTTCCGCAAATAGGCAAGCATGGACTGCCGGTCATTCCAAACCGTGAGAGTGTGGTGAACGCCACCAAGCATTCGCGCATCGGTGAACAGATTGCCAGGTGCTTTGCTCGCCTGCGCAAACGCGCGCATGGCGTGCCACGCAAAGCGCGGCCGCTGCATGATCGAGCGCAATTGGAGACCGGTCACGGAAACGTACATGACTGCCTCTTCCTATTCAGCCGCCAACTGCGCATGCACCGTGACCGGCATGTGTGCGTCGCGATCATTGTCAGCGTTCAGCGGAGTTGCCTGCGGAAGGGCGGCTCGTCGCGCAGCCTGGAGCTTCTTCGCTTTCCGCGCATAGGCGAGCACGAACATCGGCGGTGTGAAGTAGAACGAGACGACAGTAGACAGGAGCACCCCGCCCGCAACGGACATTGCAAACGGTGGCCAGAAGCCCCCGCCTGCAAGGATCAGAGGAAGGAAACCGCCAAAGGTTGTTATGGTGGTCGACACGATGTGCCGGCTCGATCCCATGAGCACATCGACCATCGCAGCCTTGTCCCCGGCCATCGCATCTTCATTGGCTTGGAGCCCGGTCAGAATGATAATGGCCGCGTTGATGGACACGCCTATGGAGCCGATGACGCCGATGATGGCGTTTATGCCGAAGGGGTACTGGAAGACCGCCAGCGCCAGCATCGACAGCCCCGCTGACAGGCCAGCGACGACAAGCGCGATGGCTGTCAGACGGAACGCGTTGAAGGTCAGAGCGATAGCCGCAATCGACAAAGTCACGATGAGGCCGAGCGATGCGAGCAGATCGCTCAGCGTGCTGGCGCGTGCATCGCTGTCCCCGCCCAATTCCAGCCGGTAGCCCGCCGGTAACGCGAATCCGGCCTCGTCAAGAGCGGCCTGAACGTCGACCAGCGCTTCCTCGGGCAGGACACCGCGGAGGATGAACCCCTGAACCGTGTTGGCACGCTCGCCGTTGCGGCGGGTGATCGCGCTGGCGGCCGGTTCGAGGCGCACGTCTGAAATCGCCGACAAGGGCATGGCTGGCCAGCGGCCTGCCGCAGACAGTTGCGCCGCGTTGGGCAGCAGGATCGGCAGATCGCGAACCGCCTGCAAATCGTTGCGGTTCGCGTCCCCGAAGCGGACCCGGATGGGCAACTCTTCCGCCCCTTCGAGCATCGAACCACCGGTCACCCCTTCAAGGCTCGCCTGCAGCTGGCTGGCCACGCCGCCAAGGTCGAGGCCCAGGAGGCGAGCCTGCGCTTCATCCACATCGATGATGGCTTTTGGCGCACCCGGCCCGATCGTGCTGCGTGCAACCACAACACTGTCGACCCCGGCCATGATCTGCCGCGCCTGGTTACCCAAAGTTCGCAGCGTTTCAAGATCATCGCCGACAAGCCGGATTTCGACCGGCGCCGTCACGGGGGGGCCTTGCACAAGGCCACGAACGAGAACTTCTGCCTGCGGCGTTACCAACGAAAATTCGCGCTGAAGCTCAGGCAGAAGCTCTTCGGTCGCCGCTGCGGAGGCAGTCGTGATCAGTGCTTGGGCGTGGCTGGGGGCGTTCTCCCGCGCGCCAACGATATTGTAGTAAAACGCGGGCGCAGAGCGACCGATGCTCCACATGACCTGACGGATGCGCTCGTCACCGCGCAGGACCTCATCGAGCTCGCGCACTGCCGCCTGTGTCGCGGTGATCGCGCTGCCCGGCGGCAGTTCGACTTCAATGTAAAACTGGTCACGGTCCACACCGGGGAAAAACTGCGCGGTCAGAGTGGGCAGGCTAAGGAAGCCCATGATCGGCAGAACCAGCGACAGCGCGATGGAACGCAGCGGGTTGGCAACCGCCCAACGCAGCGACGCCTTGAATGCGGCCGCAACGAAACCGCCAGGGATGCCACCACGTTTGCCATTGGCGGGCAGCAGATGACCTGCCACCGCAGGAGTGATCGTGATGGCAACGATGAACGACCACACGAGCATGATCACCACCGCGATGGCGATGGAACCGACGAAGTCACCTGCCGGACCAGGCAGCAGGATGAGGGGCGTGAAGGACAGGGCCGTTGTGACGGTCGAGGCCAACAGCGGCGCAAACAGCCGCCTGACCGACCGCTTGACTGCGTCTACCCGCTTCAGTCCCGCGGCCAGCCTTTGGCCAACCTCATCTGTCATCACGATCCCCGCATCGACCAGCAGGCCGAGCGCGACGATCAGCCCGGTCACCGACATCTGGTGGATGGCGAGACCGATGAAGTTCATCGTGAAAAGGCTGGCGAGCGTGACGACCGGCAGGATCAACGCAACGATCATCGCTGAGCGCAGGCCAAGCGTCAGCAGAAGCACGCCAACCACAAGGCCCACGCCGATTGCCATGTTCCGGCCAACCTCAACGAGCCGATCAGCGGTGTAGCCGCTTTGGTCAAAGGTCAGATCAAGCGACAGCCCGCCGGGAACCACTTGCTGGTAGTCGGCGACGACATCACGGACAAAGCCCGCCCAGACGTCGACCTGCAGGCCCGATTCCAGCATGGCGCCAAGAAGGATGGCGTCCCGTCCATTGTAGATGGCGCTTTCGGTGACGGGCAGACGCGGACCGCGCGTGATCGTCGCGATCTGATCAAGATAGGTCACCGCCCCGTCGGCGCCCTGTCGGACAACGATCTGGCGCAAACGATCCAGCGCGCGAACCTCTCCTTCGACGTTGATGAGGAAGTCACTGCCTGTGCCGCGCACCCGTCCGGCCTGCCCCTTGGCGTCAGCCTGCGCGATGGCGCGGGACACATCAGCAGCCGTCAGGCCAAGCGCCGACGTTGCGAGGGGGTCAAGAGAAACCAGAACCTCGTCTTCCGGCACGCCGAAAAGATCGACCTCTTCGGTGCCGGGAATGTTGCGCAGCTCTTGCGCAAGGTCGCGGGCGTAGCGCGCGAGAATCGTAGGCGAAACGCCCGCATGGTTGGCGCTGACGGCGACGATCGCGGCGTAGGCGCTGCCACCTCCGGTGTCGAACTCCGGTTCCAGCGCATCCGCCGGCAAGGTGGGTGCAAGCTCGGCCAGATCGTCGCGTATCTCAGCCCAGACCTGTTCGATCCGATCATCGGGAACCGTGACGCCAAGCTCGACGGAGACAATGGAGATGCCTGTCGAGGACGTGGAGCTGATGACATCGACTTCGGCGATCTCGCGCAGCGTGTCTTCGATCTCGGACGTAACGAGCGCCTCCACCCGCGCCGGATCGGCACCCGGCATAACCGTGGTGACGGTTCCAAACAGATTGGTGATGGTTGGGTCTTCCTGCCTGCCGATCGCCAGAAGCGAAGATGCACCAGCGGCAATGATCACAAGGAGGAACAGCGCGATCAGGCGCGGCTGGCGAAAGGTGAGGCTTTCCATCACCGTGCCTCCCCATTGACGGGAGTCGAGCGGACAGCACCCGAGATCAGCACCGTCTCACCGGGTACAACACGATGGGTGCCGTCAGCGACGATTTTAGTTTCGCCGTTTAGCGTGCCCGCCACGAACGCCGTTTCGCCTTCAAGGTGCAGAAGCTCGACCGCTTCGAGCCCAACGGTGAACCGGTCTGCCTCACCGTCCGTCGGGTTCAGCGAAAGCAACGTCCAAAGCCCGCGAACGCCGTCCTGAACGGCGGCGAGGGGCACCAGATAACCGCGCTGGTCGACCGTCACGGAGAGCGTCAACGTGCCTGCCTGGCGGTAGACCGGCTCATCGGTTTTCAAGCTGAACAGCGCTGTGCGGGTGCGCGTCTGCGGGTCGAGATCGGGGCGGAAACTGTCAAAGGTCGCGTCGAAGGTCCGGCCGCCGATCTGGATGGACGCGCTCGCAAACGCATCGTCGTTAGCGAGGGTCGGGTCGATGCCAACGCGAAAAACGGGCTCCGAGGCTTCGAGCAGCTCAAGAACAGCCTGCCCGACGCCGACCACGGTGCCAGAATCGGCTGTCCGCGTGGCGATGACACCATCAAAGGGCGCAACCAGCTCGGTCTGCGAGAGCTGAACATCAATGCGGACAAGCGCCGCGTCGACTTCCGCGATCCGCGCTTCAAGGTCGGCCAGCCCGAGGCGGGCAGTGTCCAGCTGCGACTGGGAGGCAAAACCACGTTCACGCAGTTCCGACTGGCGATCTGTGGTCAACGCGGCCAGTTCAACCTGCGCTTCCAGCGCCCGGCGGGACGCCTCAAGGCGGGCGCGTTCGGCATCCAATATGCGGGTGTCGAGGCTGGCCAGCAGATCGCCTGCTTGAACCCGATCCCCCTCATCAACGGCGATACGATCGATCTCGCCGGGCTGCTGAAAACCAAGCTGAACCGTCTGCGCTGGCTCAACTTGGCCCTGGAAGGTCCGGGTCACCGTGTAGCTGTCTTGCGGACGGATCGTCATGGCGCGCACCGTGGGCACAGGTGCGGGATCAGGCCCCACCACGGCGTCCGCACGGTCGGCAAGAATGCCCGAACCGCCGACAATAAGGCCCCCAGCCACGACAAAGACCGTAGCAGTGACCGTGACGGTCACGGCTCGTCGGGTGAGGCGCGCGAACCAGTGCTGTTTCGGTGAGGAATGCGCTGACACGGCTGGCTGCCCGGTGGCGTCGGGTTCGTAGTCTTGCTTGGACGTGGCCTCGGTCATGCTGTATCCCTCTGGACAAGTTGACGATAATGTAAGTGGCACTTACTTGTCGCTCAGGTATATGTTAAAGCCACTTACATTGACAAGCCTACGCAGGAAAAAATGTCCAGATCACCCGCAAAACCGGAAAACACGGGCAATAAAGCCGCGTATCATCACGGTGATTTGCGCGCCCACCTGATCGAAACGGTTCGGCAATTGGTGGAAGAGAAGGGCGCGGACGGCTTCTCTATTTCCGAAGCCGCGCGGCGAGCGGGTGTTTCGAGCGCGGCGCCCTACAAGCACTTTCACGACAAGAATGCGATCGTTCGCGAAGTGGCTATCGACGGCATTCGCCGGCTCGGCCACGACATGCACACGGCAGCGGAGCGTGCTCCGACCCAGGAATTTGCGAAGATAAACGCCATTGGACAGTCCTATGTGGATTTCGCGCGCGCCCAACCTGGCGTATTCCGGCTTATGTTCGGGCTGACTGAGGGGCACACCGATCATGAGGAAATCAGGAAAGCGGGAGAAGAAACCTATGGCGTCGTGATCCGTGAAGTCGCGGCGGCGATGCCGCCCGGTAGTTCAGAGGACGATATCCGGTTCCGCTCCTACATGCTTTGGACCTTCGTGCACGGGCATTCATTTCTGCAGATTGATGGCAAGGTCGACAAAGGCGCACACGGGAAGAGCGAAGCGGACATGCTCTCGGAACTGTCCAAGCGTATTCTCGGCTGACCGAAGCTGCTAAAGGGTCGGACCCCTGTCCTGAATCCAATTGCCGAAAGGGAGGGCCGCCATGCTTCGCAGCACCGACCACATTCTAACCACCCATGTCGGTAGCCTGCCGCGTCCGCACGATCTGCTTGATGTTCTGAAGGCCCGGCTTGATGGGGAGCCTGTCGATCAGGCGGCTTACGACGCCAAGATCGCCGATGCCGTGGACCGGATGGTGCAGCAGCAGGTCGAGGCGGGGATCGACATTGTCGCTGACGGTGAGATGAGCAAGCCCGGCCACGCGATCTACAAGACGGAAGTTGAGAATTGCGTCGTCTGGGCAAAGCTCAAATCCCTCGCAGAAGGGGCGGAAATCGCCTCCAAGCAGCTCTGGGGTTACCGCGCGGCGAGCTGACGCTTGACGTCCGCAACAACGGACTGAATCCAATAGCCCTCGTTCGCCGCGTATGTGCCGGGCAGGCCATTGAGCTTGCGGATGCCGAACAGGCCCCACCCCGGGTCGACCCGGTAACCGGCATGGTGGAGCGCGATGCAACGCCATTGATCATCAAAGACAGGGCTGCCTGAGCTGCCTGGCTCGGTCGGCGAGAAATAGTGGACGCGGATGCGATCGGGATCCTTCGGCTTGCCGTCGTTTGGCCCCTCATGATCGAGCAGCCGGCTGTCGTGCAACGAAAAGGCAAGGCTGGTGCCGCTCTGCGGATAGCCGATGACATAGGCGCGCGCGGTTTCGCCCGGCTCCGGGATGCTGGCAGCAACCGCAAGTGGCGCGGGTCCTTTTGGTCTTCCCCGGTCTGCTTCGCCCTCCAAAAAAGCGCCTGCAGGTGCATCGATCTCGATTAGCGCGTAGTCGAGGCCTTCATGGACCGGCGACTGGGCGATAACCCCTTGCACGGCGAGGTCGATTTCCGACAGGGCGTCATCAGCGGCCTCGAAGCGGATTCGCGCGTCCGCCGGTGCGATGGCGAGATCGCCGTCGGCCTCACGATTGACCACATGATAGTTGGTCAGGGCGCAGACCGTCCCCGGTTTGGCGGACAACCCGAAGGTTTCGGCGTCCACGATGAAGCATGTGCCCTGACGACGGCTGCCGCGCCAGGTCACTAGGCCGACCGAGGCCGCCCGCTCCAGCCCCTGCCGATACCATTGCAACGATAGGACACCTTCCTGTCCGAGGATTGCTTCGAGGTTGACGGGTGCATCGTCGGGATCGGGCTCGCGCATGTCGCGCAGATGCTCCGGCGAGACGACGATCCGTGCGCCCACGCCGGAACTCGTCGCTTTGCTGCGCTCGAGATAGGTGGCCTCCAACATGCCCACCAGCATCTTTCCCGCTGCGCCCTGGTGGTGCACGTCCCAAAGCTCGGTGAATTGGCGCCATGTGCCGCCAAGCATGAAGACCGTGGTGCCAGGATGCTCGATATAGTCCGCAATATCAGCCAAAGCGTCATTGAGCCGGTCCATTGCGATCATCGCTTCGGCACGCGTCGCGAGCCACCAGGGGCTAGGAGGGTCGGCGCGGTCTTGGTGCAGCGCGTCGAGCACCTCCTGTCCAAGCGCCACGGGATCGGTGTCCGCATCGCTGGCAAGGACAAGCGCATTCGCCGCGTGCAGAACAGCCGCAGCGTTGATGCCGTGGTACCAGCTTGTGTTGTTCGACCGCCGAAAGGTGCCCAGATAGGCCTCAAGCGAGGCGCCTGCATAGTGTGCCGCGAGTTTCTTGTCCGTCGCCACGGTCGCCAGCATCAGATCCTTGTTGGCGCGGCCCAGGAGCCCATGGGCATCGATGACGTCTCCGTCGTCCGGAGCGCCAGCGGCTATCAGGGCGAGCAGCGCATCGCGGGCAAGGGAGGTCTGGCCGGTATCGAGAAGGGCCTGCGCCCGCAGCTTGCGCAGGCCAATGTCCTGCGGCGCAAGGCGCACGACATCCTCGGCCAGCGTGAGCAGCACCTCGAATTGGCGCGCCTGCTTCAGCGCCTCCATCAGGGCCCGCCCGGCCTCAAGATCGCCGCCGTCCTCGCGGTAGGTCTGGACGCGCTGAAGCAGGGCTGCGAGGCCTTCATCGTTCGCCGCCTCTGCGGGCATCAGATTTCAATCTCCGCAATCGAGGTTGCGATATGGGCACCAAGCTTCCAAGCAATCGGCATCGCGGCGTTCGTAAGGGTGGTCTCATCGATCGCATAGCCGCGCGTGCGGACGTGCAGTGTCCGCGCGTCCGACGCACCACCGATGAGCGGCACGCGCACGGACGCAGACCGACTGTCAATATCGATTGCAATGGCGGTCAATTTTACCGTCGCCGCATCCATGCGCACGTCGCTCAGTTGAAACAGATCAGCGTTCTGCTGCCGCACCTGGCGGTCGAAAAGTTGATACCACGGGTTCTTTGTCGATGTCTTGGTCAGACCCTTGAGAAGCTCGATGATCTGGCTGGCGAGCGACGCCGCCTGCCCCAACGCGTCGGTCAGCTGACGGATCAGAACATCGCGAACCTCAAACGACTGACCGGTCATATCAAGGTTCAGATCCTTCTTGTCTTCGAGCAGAAACCCGACCTTCTCGAGAACCTCAAAATAGGTGTCGAACCATGGCTTGATATCGTCTGCCGCCAACTGCTCCGATGCCTTGTTCGCAGCCAGTTGCGCAAGCAGAAGCGCATTCGACAGGTTCTGGCGGATTTCGGGCGGAACCGCCCCGGTAAATCCGGCGAGCTGGCCGGCTATGGCCACCGCCGACCCGTCGGGCGAAGCGAAATCCGGTTCGCTTCCTGCGCTTTCGAGGCCAAAATCGAGCGGCTGCGGTGGCAGGTCGAGCTGCTCGACAAAATGGGCCGCCTCTTCCGGGTCTGGGCGCGCAATCATCGGACCCTTACCACGCGATCAGACGGTACCGGGCGGGACGAGCAGGTCGAACAACCCTTTGGCATTCAAAACGCCAAAGCCTGCGCCGACATTGTGACGCCCGGGAAGCCCTTGCACCGTTCGCGCAAGCGCGGTCTGAAACTGCATGGCATTTGATAGCGGCACGCCCGCCTTGCTCTGAGCCGACAATACCAGCGCGAGCGCGCCGGTGACATGCGGCGCGGCCATCGAGGTCCCGCTGTCGGGGCGCGCCTCTTGCGGCGCACCGCCCGAGGCGGCCGAGACAACCCCGATCCCCGGCGCACATAGGTCCGGCTTCGGTCGCCCATCGCGCGTCAGACCCCAGGACGACGCGCCCAGAAGCCGGATGGGGATTGCCGAGCCAGACGCGCCGACGCAAATCACGGTGCGCGCCGTGCCCGGAATCGACAGCGTCATCTCCGGCTCCTCGACTCGGAACCGAACCGCGCGGCCTCGCGTCCGCTCGACCCACATGTTGAAGTTACCATTTTGGCTGATGATATTGCGGCCTTCCACCTCAAGCGTCCAAACGCCGTGCTGGATGGTGTTGGTCCCGCCCTGCACGGTGATGGTCAGGCGGTTGTCGCCATTGTCGCGATGAATGGGCCGGATGCCGATCTGCACCCGGTTACCGCCAAGCTCGGCGTTGACAATGCCACTGCTCGCATCGACTTGCGGACTGCGATTTCCCCCCGGATCGATCAGCGTGAACGCCATATCATCAAGGCCATTGTACCAGCCTTCGAAATAGTCGGCGTCACGGAATCGCGTCGAGCTTTCCCATTCCAGCGGCATGATCCCGCCCTTGAAAGCCGATACGCGCGCGTGGCCCGCATGGCCGCGCTCGTTGCCCGCCGATTTCACGATCACCACGCCGGGATCGCGCCCACCACCCGTGATCGCGTCGAACGCGGCTTCCAGCGTCGTTGTCCCATCGTGGGCACCGGCGTTGGTGCCTAAGCTGACATTGATCGCGATCGGTTTGGCTTGCGGCATGACGGCGTTGCCGCCTGCCGCCAGCTCTTTCATGAACGCCAGCGCATCGACATGGCTGACCGAATAGCCCAGCGCAGGCGGGTCCTGCGGATCGTGGCGGACATGGGCAATCACAAGCACGATGCCGGCTTCCGGCGCCATGCCATCGGCCATGCCCCCCTGGCCAGCCTGGCCAACCGCGCGGCCGGCAGCGATCCCGGCGACGTGTGTTCCGTGAGCGAAGGGGTCGCGCAGCATACGCGGGACAAGATGCGGGCTGCCGCCCATCAGCTCCTGGATCTTATCGGAGGTGTAGAGCGTTCCGTAGTTCTGTTTGAAGCGGGAATCGATGGCGTGCGGCGTTCGGAAGGGATCGTCGCGGGTTTGATCCCAGATCGCGACGACCCGCGTATTCCCTGATGCGTCATGGAACGCTTCGTGGAGGATGTCGACGCCGGTATCGATGATCCCAACCAACGCGCCGTCGCCGCGCTCGCCAAGCGGCGGCCGGTGGATGTCAGCGGCCTGAACGAAAGGAACGGAACTGTCGAGATCTTCATAGCCGCTGGCGTCACGGCTCAATTCGACGGACGCGACACTGGTGTCGTTCTCAAGCGCCGCGATTTGAGCTGTCGTCGCCATCACGGTGGCGAAATTGCTGAATTGCGAGCGGACTTCGACGCCTTGGGGAGCGGTCCATGACGCGCTGTGCAAGCGCAGCAGCACAGGGTGGCGGATCGGCGCGGCGCCCTGCTCCGGAGGCGGTGCGGCTTCGGTGCTCTCAAATCCGCTTTCAAAGCCATCGCTGCCGGTCTCGACACCGAAGTCCTCGGCGCTGTTCCCCACCGGAAAGTCACGCCGCGCATCGTCGCGTGCGGCTTCAAGTGCCTCAGCCGCCTCAAGCGTGCCACCACCACCGACCGAAGGCTGGACGCGGGTCCGCATCAGGTTGACATAGTTCTCGATCTTGTGCGCTGGCACGCCCGGTATCAGCCCTTCGGCGACGAAGTCAGGGTCACCGCCGAAATCGGCCTCCACATGCTTGAGCTGATCGGCGGTCTCGACCAGCGCGTTGAACTCGGCCTCGGGCAGGGGCGCGGGGCCGCCATCATCACCGGTCATCTCGGTGGCGCTTTCGATCAGGTTGCCGAGAAAATCGAAGTGCAGGAGCGTGCCGGTGTGCTTGTAGTTGGGCGGCACGCGCGGAACGACGTCGTCATCGTTGACGACCCGGATGTAGCTGTTGTCGAAGTTTGCATCCATGAACGCACGCGCATCGGCCTTGAGCATGCGCGGCTGGCCGAAGGTCACGACCCCTGCCGGACCGCGCGCCAAATGCGTCGCCGCCCCAACGACGGCGAGTGCGCCGCCAAGCGAATGTCCGGTGAACCACAGCGCTTTGCCATCGGTGCCCTCAATGGCGTCACTTATAACCTGGCTCGCCTTGCCATAGGCCTTGAGGAAACCGCCATGGACCTCGCCCTGGAAAGCGTCCGAGCGGTCCGGGCCGACGCGAATGTTCGACATCCAGTCCATGAAACCGGTCGTGCCCCGCAAGGCCACGACAACAGAGTTTTCGCCCTCGGCGACAAAGCCTTCGGTGTTGCTGATCTCGAAGGTGGTGGCCTTCATGCCCCAAAGGCCTTCGACGATGCGCTTGATTGCCGCCATGTCGCGATAGACCAGTGCACTGGCCGATGCGAGGCCGTAGCCCACCTGCCAGTTGAAGCTGCCGCCGGCAAGCCACTCGTCGCGTAGTTCCATGATGCCCCCCGTTTCTTGCCTACGTCCCGCCTCGTTTGGTGGGCGGACGCCTAATTGAGTGTCAGATCCGGTCTTAGAAGCCGCGCAGGCATGGTGATGTCGATCGGGCACATCTGTGCAACCGGCGCTTGCGATGCGTTTGATAGCAGACTGCCGCGGACCGGCATCGGCGGGTCAGACATCCCTGCGAGGCTTGTGTAAGTGAGGTAGTAGCCGGTCACATCGAGTGTTGAACGCACGACCGTTTCCGGGTCGATGTCCTCGGGCACGGCGAAATCGAACGCGACCGCTTCGCCCCAGCGGAAGATCGCGGGCTTGTCGTCGATTGCGGCCAGGTCCGGATGGTCCGTTTGCAGCGTGACGGACGTCCCATCATGAAGGTCGAGCGTCAGGACCGCCGCATCGATGAAGGCAACTTCCGGCTCGCGTTCTTCGAGCCGAAACTGCGTGCGTAGCCCCGGGAATTGCAAGGTTTCGGTATCGCTGCGGTCGGCGGAATTGGCAGCGTGCAGCACCTTGCCGTGCTCCACCCAGCCACCAACTTCGCCATCGAAAGCCTGCAGGTAGGGGCAGGAGCCGGCTTCTTCGAGAACTGATGACATCTCGATGAAGTTGGCGTTCCGCTCTTCGAAGGTCAGCTCCACATCGTTGACGAACATCCCGGCGATGGAGAGTTCCGTTCCGTAAACGTAGGTGGAGTTGGTGAAGGCGCGCATCGCATCCGACGGCGCAAACGACAGAGCCAGCGGCACCATCACGCGGGCGCCCGGCTCAAGCGGTTCTTCGAACCCGCGCAAGAACAGAAATTCGTCACCAGCAGGCGAAGGCAGGCGAAGGCCTCCTCTGGTCCGGGTCCCGACAAAACTTCCCACATCGATGGGACGCTCCGACAGGTTTTCGATGACCATTACATCCATGAGGATAACGCGCCCAAAATAAGAAAAGCGCCAGCCCGGCTCGAAGGCGCAAGCCGCCGTGATGAATTCACCGGCCATGACCATGAAATCGGGCGGCATGGGGTGTGCGCGCGTGAGGTGATCAAGCAACATGAGCGCGTCGTCGACCGGAGTTTGGCCCTCACGTTCGAGGCGGCCGCCGAAAAGCGTCTCATTGAGCGAACGCAGGCGCGGAACATATTGGCGAACATCTTCGCGCGTCATGAAGCGCCAAAGCATGCCATTGCGCTCTTGCAGGCCCGGCGCATCGCGTCCCCCCTCCAGAAAGCGCAGCTCGTCTATCGCGGGATAGAACCCGCTGCCAATGCCTAAAAGGTGAAGTGACCCCGCAGCGTCCTCGTCAAATCCTGTGGCAACATCGCCGCTTCCGCTTGCAACAACCCGGGTCACAGCAGGTGGAACGAAGCGTCTCGACCCGAACTGATTGCGCAGTCCACGAAATTCGAACCAGATCTCCCCTTCAACAATGCGCGGCGTGCCAAGAAGGGCCCCCAGTTCGGCCGTCGTCTTTTCTTCTTGCAAATTGGCAACTGTGTTCGATGACAGCCGATGAAACTCGACGCGCACGTTTCTCGTGAAAGTGTTGCAATCGTAGACGCGCAGATTGATTTCGCTGTCCGAGATGGTGGTCGGTCGTTCGGCGCGCGTGCATTCGGCGCGTGCACCCGATGGCAGGATCAGGCTGGCGAGGGCAATGAGAAGCCCGCCAAGCGCGGCCAGACCCCAGCGATGGGGCCGAGCGATAGTCGGGGCATGCGCATGCGTTTGTGTCATCTCACAGCCGCCCGCTGATCAAGCTTTCGAGCCTTGATTTTAGTCCTCTAGCAGGAACTTAACAAGCAAACTATTTGGGCAAAGCGCCGCAAGCCGTAAGGGAAAATACGGGGTCTATCAGCCCTCGCCTTTGGCCTTAGGGCTGCTCAAATGCTCCGAGGCGACGCGCGACTTGCTCGGCCAGCCGCTGCGTACTTGCATCAATGAGACCTTCGGCGCGCAAACGGTCCACCGTCTCTTGCGCCTGTCGCAAGTCTGGTAGCGGGTCAGCAGCCGTTTGAGAAATCGTGAGAAGCATGAAGATCAAGCTGCGCTGGATCGCGATTGCGCCGGGCTGCTCCTCCGCAAGATCTTCCAGGTAGCCCCGCGCCTCACCTAGCTGCTCTTGCGCGCTGGGCAGGTTGTCGCGCTGCCACGCAACGCCGCCCGATTTGGTCAGCGCGACGCCCAGCCGTTGACGCCATTCGGCGTTGCGTGGATCAAGCGCTTGCAGGGCGCGAAAGATATCGACCACCTCGGCTAACGTTTCCGCCGCCGCCTCGAGGTTTCCCAGCCGCCGGTCGGCGTCGGCTACGCTTTCGAGCGCCACCCCGCGACCTTCCTGCCAGTCCGCCCGCCCGGGGTCCTGCAGCGCCAGTTCGCGGAACAACCGCGCAGCTTCGGCATAACTGTTGCGCGCGAAGATCGGGTCACCGCCCATGGCGGCCGCCCGCCCGCGAAGCTGATGCGCCGCCGCAAGATCGCGCCGGTAGCCGGTATCGGTGGGCGCACGCACAACGAGCTGCCGCCGCAGCGCGAGGCTGGTCTGATAGCTGCGATCGGCGGAGGTGAAGTTCCCTTCGGCGGCGTCCACACCGGCAAGCTTGGCATGGCTGATCGCAAGATCGCGAATGAGCGCGGTTTCATCATCCGCGTCCTGACGATCATCGCTCTGAGCACTCCGCAAATCGCGCTGCAACCCCTCGCGCAGATCAAGGCTCTGCTGGTAAAGTGACCTCGCCGCAGCAGCATCGTCCGCCCGCATGCGCATGTCCCCGACCCGGTTCATCGCTAGCGCCCGTATCCTGACCGCCTCAAATCCCGCCGCCGCAATCTGTTCGTCGCTTTCGGCAAGCTCCAGTGCAGCCCGAAAGCGCGCTTCAGCCTGTCCCAAATCGCCTTCACGTCGAAGCACATCGCCAAGTGCGATCGAGGCGTTGATCCACGCCGTGCCGATGTCACTGTCGCCCGACGATGCCGCAACCAGCGGGTCCAGAAGCTCCAGCGCTTCTTCTGCAGCGCTTTTGGCAGCAGCTAGCCCGGCCTGCGCCTCGGCCGAACCACTTTGCAGATGTGCCAGCGCGATCTCAGAAAGGGCAGTAGCCGTTTGGGCGCGTAAAGCATCCGTATCCCCGCCAAGCGCCGCCATCTGCCGCTGCAAATCGATCGCGCGGCCGAGGATATCGCTGACCAGCTCGCTGCGCATCCCATCCTGGTCGCGAAAGTCACGCGCCAGTTCAATGGCGACCTGATTGGCAGTCTGCGTGCCGGCATCAAGCGCCTGGGTTGCAATCCCGCGTTGCCACCACGCGACGCCGCCCAACACCAGAAAGACCAGCGCCGCTGCGCACGCCCCAATGGTCAGCCGCCTCTGAAGCTTTGCAACACGGGCCTTGCGGTCTGCTTCCTGCCGCTTCCGCCGATCATCGTCGACAATCGATGCATCAATAAACGCGCGCTCTTCTTCGTTGAAGGCTTTCGGTCGCGTTTCGAGCCAGCTTCGGGCACGTTCAAGCAGAACATCACTCAACAGACCCTGACCGTGTGTCCGGTCGTCCAGCGTTTTTGCGTAGGCCAATTGCTGGCCGATAAGCGTCCGTCCCGTGAGGAAGTCTTTTTCCTCGCTGAGCCAGCCAGCCAACCGATCCCACACCGTGAACAGGGCCTCGTGGGCGACTTCGACCACAGCTTCACTGCCTGTCTCGCCACCGATGCTCTCATCGCCGGTCCCGCTGCGACGGACCAGAAGGCGCGCGGCAACCAGCTGGTCGATCGCCTGCTTGGCGTCGGACAGGCTGCTCTCGGGCGCGAGGGTCCGCACGAAGTTCCCGTTGTAGTCAACCGTCACGAGATGATCGACAAACGCGCGGCGCAGCGCCTCCGTCTGACCAGTGCCCGACGATGAGACCGGTACCGCTGCCTCGGCCACTTGCCGGATCGCATTTTCTATCGGGTTCAGACCCGCGCCGCCTTCACCGAGCGCCTGGTAACTCGCAAGCGTCAAACGGCCATCTGTCTTTTGGGCGTCAAACAAGCGTCGCAATGTGAAGGCGACCAGCGGCAACGCTTGTGAGGATTGCACATGTCCGCGCAAAGCGGCGAGCATGGCCTCCTCGACTTCAATACCGGTAACGCGCGCCGGGCCCTTAACGATCTGATCAAGGCGTTCAAGCGGCATTGGCCGCAAGGAGAAAGGTTCGAAGCCCTGCGGCAGTTCGGATACTGCTTGAAGGGCGGCGAGAAACTCGCTGCGCATGCTGGCGACAATAAAGAACGGCAGATCGGCACCGAGCGTTTGCGACAACAGTGCGAAAAACGCGTTGCGCGCCTCTTGCGGTGCGAGCGTGAAGACCTCTTCGAACTGATCGATCGCAATCAGGATACCCATATCGGGCTGCCCGGCGGCGTCGCGGATCGCGGTCGCAACGCCCCGCAGAGCGTCCGCTGGCGCCGGACCCAGAAGGTTGCGGACCAGCTCGTCGCGCTGGTCTTCCTCTGCGCTGCCTGCGGCCGCCTTGGCCAAAGTGCGGGCGAGACGTCTGCCTGGATCGGCCTCCGGGCGAAAGGGCTTGAGGACCTGCCAGTTTGCCCGGTCGCGCGAAAGGCGTGGCAGGAGGCCGGCTCGCAACAGCGACGATTTGCCGGAACCTGAACCGCCCACGATGGGGATGAACCGGCTGCCGCCCAAGGCACGGGCATGGCGGAAGCGCTCCATGAGGGCATTGATCGCATCATCGCGACCGAAGAAGACTGCCGCCTGCTCGCTGCCAAAGGCATCAAGCCCAGGAAAAGGCGACACGCCGTCTCGCAGGCGGAACCCTTGCGGACTTGCCAACGCGGTATCGGAGATGGCCCGCGACAGGCGCTGAAGGCCACCCTCGCGCTCGGTGGTCAGATCGATGGCCTGAAGATCGCTGCCCACGAGCCGTTCGCCAGTGGGTGTATCGATGACCGGGAAAATTTTCTTGCCCAGTGCGCGGGCATGGGTGAATTCAGCAAAGCACCATTTCGAAGCCATCCAGTGCTTGGTCAGCAAGACGATCACAGCCTGGGCACGGTCTATCTCGCGATACAGCCGACGTTCCCAGTCTTCACCGGGCAAAAGGCCTGCTTCTGTGTCGACATCGAGAAAAATATGCTCATGGCCCTGGCTTTGCAGCCAGTCGAACAGTTCCTGCGCCTTGGCATTATCGAGGCTGGAATGGCTGACAAAGACGTTGGCCATACGCGCGGGCCCTGCAACACGGGCCGACAAGCAGACCCAACGGGGAGAAAGTCCATGATCGTCAGCCGCGTAGACGGCTTCGATTTGCCAACTAAACGGCGCTGAACAGCAAAAGACAAGCGGACCGGTACTGCGCCCGTTTGGACGCCGACAGGCAATGGTCGCTCAAAGCCGGGGCCCAGTGCCGCGATTGGAAGGCGCCTGTGGATGAGTGTGGGTAACCAAATTGGCGCTGCGTCAAGTTCAGCGACGGGTTATGGTCAGTTCGAATCATCGCTCAGTCCAAAGGGATCGCCTGACCTCATGCCCGACCCGCACCCTGGCTACAGCTATCATCTGGGCACCTCGCGTCGCTTCGGACCGCTGCGTACGACGCTGCGCATGGCCAGCGATTTGGGCTACATGTCCGTCGAGGGTACGCCAGACATGTTGTCAGACGCGGCGAGTATCGCTCGGCTGGAGGTCGGACTTGGGGCGGCGGGCCTTTCCATGCCGACCTGCCATATCACCCAGACCCAGCTGCGCGCCGCGCCGCGGCGTACGGCTGCGATGGCTCGTCGGCTCGGGGTTCACACAGTCTTTGTGGGCGCGTCGACTGGCGATAAGGCGCCGCGCGACGCCGACGACTGGTTCTTGCTTGGCAGCCGTATGCGCCGCTACGCCGAGGCGCTGCGCGCGGCGGGCCTGACCGTTGGCTGGCACAACCAAACCGACGAGCTTGCACCGGTTGAAGCGGGCGCGTCGGGCCTGTCGATCCTGTTCGACACCGATCGCGACCTGGCCTGGCAGATTGATGTTGGCGCGATGGCGCTTGCCGAACAGCCACTGACGGAATGGATGGCCCGCCATGGTGAGAGGATCACCGCGGCCCACCTGCGTGACCTGGCCAAGCCCGGCGATAATCTGCGCGAAGATGGCTGGGCTGATCTGGGCAAGGGCACGGTTGACCTGCACGGCCTTCTGAGCAGCTTGCGCAGCCGTGGCGTCAACATGATGGTCATGGCCCACGCCAACCCATCGGACGATGAGCGGTTTGCGGCGCGGGCCATTGCGACGGTGCGGCGCATGGATCAGATGCTGGTGCCTGCGCTCGATACCGACCCGACACTTTATCCCAAGCCGGCCCGCAAACAGGCGTGCATGTGGATGACGCCCTGAAGTGTTCCACCTTCGTCGGTCACCGCCAGCGCTGTGATGCGATTGCTGTTCATGACATTGAGAGCCGACACGGCGAGCGCTTCTGGCTGGATCGTTTGTGGCCGCACGGTGGCAATGTCGGTGGCGCGCCGCTCCATGAGACCATCCAGATTGCGCCTCAGATCGCCATCGGTGATGACACCCTTCAGGTGATCGTCATCATCAACCATAAGCGCAAGGCCCAGACCCTTCGCCGTCATCTCATCGAGGACACGCTGCATGGGTGCGTCTGGGGCGATCCGTGGCAGACCGGGGCCGACCTGCATGAGCGCGGACACCCGGATAAGCTCTGCGCCCAGCCGTCCGCCTGGATGAAAATGCGAGAAGCTCGTCGCATCAAAGTCCCGCTCATTCATGACCGCAACGGCCAAGGCGTCGCCCAAGGCCAGCGTGCAGGTCGTCGAGGTCGTGGGCGCCATTCCGATGGTGCACGCTTCGGCAACATCGGGAAGCTGCAGGACGATATCTGCTTGGCGCGCAAGTGTTGAGCCGGGATCTTTGGTGACGGCGATCATCGGGATATCAAAACGCCGGGTATAGGCCACGAGGTCTGCAAGCTCGCGCGTCTCCCCGGAGTTTGAAATCAGAATGCAAGCGTCGCTCGAGGTGATCATCCCAAGATCACCATGGCTCGCTTCGGCGGGATGAACGAACTGGGAAGGCGTGCCGGTGGACGCAAAGGTTGCCGCGATCTTGTTGGCGATATGACCGGACTTGCCCATTCCAGATAGGATGACGCGGCCCTGAACCTGCAAGATCAGGGAGGCCGCCGTTGCAAACTGACCGTTCAGCGAGCTCTGCAGTGCCTGCAAACCTGCCTGCTCGGTCTCGAGCACGCCGCGCGCTGCGGCCAGGATGGAGGCCGCCTGATCAGGCAATGTCTGAACTGCGAACGCCGCTCGTTTGTGGGTTGTCAAACCAAGTTACCTCTGGATTTCTCGGCGATCACGCGCCGGACCGCGCTCGCTCACGCCGCATCACCTTCGCGTGCTATGGCGCGCGAGGTTCTTGCGTATACCGCGGCCAACCCATAGATCAACGCCAACGATCGCAGCAGCAATGTTTACCGACAACCATCGCGCTGTACGCGGCGGACCCAGCACACGCAACAGCTGGACAGCCAAAACACGGTGCTGCAGGACATGAAACTCATTCCTTGTAAGATATTCAGGGAAACAGAATGATTTACACGGAATAGTTATGTTTCTTATTCGCTATCCCATTCGCCTTCTTGGGCTCGTGCTTATTGCCGTAGCGCTCGTGCTTCTGGCCGATGATGTCGCTCAAATGAACTGGCCCGAACTGTCCGGCTTCACACCTGATCCCTTGGGTGAGCTGCTGTACAACATTATCCCGCAGGGCTTGAACCTGGCCCAGGCGATCATCCAGCGCTTCGTTTCACCGTTCCTTTGGGATCCGGTTATCCAGTCGATTTTGCGGCTTTGGGACTGGGGCGTGTTCGGTGGCCTGGGCCTTGTGCTTGCCACCCTTGCCCGCCGGCCACGCGAGAAGCAGGACCCCGCAGCGGTCGAAACCGCCGGCTGAGCCCTAGCGCTTGAACCAATGGCCTCGACGGGAGCGCTTGCGTCTGGTCGGGCCTATTGGAACATCCCCATCATGGCGCTCATATCGTTGCCGTTCAGCAAAACCTGGCCCGCTTCAGTGACAACCAGATTGAACGCTTTTACCGGGGTGCCGTCTTCGTCCGTTTCGTCCTGACCCATCGCACTGAACAGGCTGGCGACCGCAGCAACTTCCGCCGCATCGCCGCCCATGCTCTGCGCAAACGCGATGATCTCGGGGAGACCGGCGATGGCAATATCGATATCGGCCACCGCCTGAAACGGTGAGGCGGGCGCCGGTTCAACGGTGCCCGTTGCATCAATATGCCCGATCGGCGCATCAATATTCAGCCCCTCCAGAACGAGCACCGCATCTGACTGCAGAACGATCCCGAGCATCTCCATCGGATTGAGATCTTCGAGAGCTTCAAGATCGAAGCCGGTGCCCATGCGCCGCCCTTTCGGACCCATTTCGGCTTCGCCAAGATCGACCTGAGCGTAGACCCGGTCCAGAAGCGCTTCGAACGGCAGATTCTCGCCCGCCAGCGCGACAGAAAAAGCGGTCGGCGCGACCTCGACAAAAGGCGGCGGAATTTGCGGCGACGCTATACCGGCTGCGGCTGCGGCAATGCCGATCGATGACGCGTCACCGTCGAGACCGCCCGCGGACAGTTCAAATTCGACCCCGTCCACAGCAGCCACCAGATCAGGCGTGTCGATATCAAGTCCGGACATACCAAAGCGCATGGCGAACGATCCAAGCCATTTGTCCGCCGCGTGGTCAGCGAGGACCGCGGCGAAGGCTTCAAGCATCGCTTCTGTATCGTCGGGATCAATGTCGCGGGTCTGCTCGTTCAAAAGCGCAAAAAGATCAAACCGCTGGGCGGTTGTTGCGGCTTCAAAATCGATGCCTTCAAGCGCAACGCGCACCGCATCTTCCATGCCAGTGACGAGCAAATCCTGAATGACGATCGACCCTTGAGAATCGTACAGGTCGTCCATGGCGGGGTCGGCTTGCGTGGATGCCAGCACTGCTACGCTCGCAAGGGTAGCGTCGACCGCCTCGCCATCACTTTCGATTCCCAACTCAAGCGCTTCAAGCGACACATCGCCATCCATGAGAACGCCGTATTGAGGCGCGTAAACAACGCGACTGTCCGTTGGCTCAAACGAAAGCGTTGCACGCCCGTCTCCGCGCGGATCGAATGCAGTTGCCGGGCTCTGCAAGGTCCAGGCGATGTCCAGCCAGCCATCATCAAGGGGTCTGACGTCGGCATCAAATGGTGGTAGTTCGCCAACGAAATCGCCGCCGAACTCGAGAATCGTCTTAGGGATCGCCAATGCGTAGGCGTCACCGTCTGGCGTTGCCACGGGCTCTCCATCAAACCGCAGTTCGGCGTCGATGTCCTCGTTTGCCATGTCGGACAACAGGCGTCCAAAGGCATCGGTAAGCGCCGCTTCAAGTTGGCGTGCGCCATCTTCGCTTGGCGGCATCGCGAAACCTGCAACATCGCTTTCCTGCGCCAGCAGTGCGCTCGGCACCAGCAGCGGCGCGGCCAAAAGCACAGCGGTACAAGCGACCGGCAGGCGGCGGCGCAGTCTGTTTGAGGTTTGAGCGAACGGTAGGAGGGGCGCTAAAAATTCGGGCGCTGGCATAAGAAAATCCTTGTTGGACGTGTTTTCCGGGCCTTGCGACGCGCCATCCAGCTCAGAAGCGGATCAAAAAGGCTCCGTCGTACTCTCGTTCAAAACCGAACATGATGTCCATGGTTTGGCCTCCCCTAATGTGCAAACGCTGGTAACGCGCAATGAACGGCCGGCTCCGAGTTAAGCAGGCGAGCGGGCCATTCCCGCAAAACTGGGACCGAGAACCTCCTACCGGCACGCTCGCGCCCAATGCCCGAATAGAATGTACAAGGCAGAACACGCCTAAGGCGGCGAGGTGCGACGAAGACGAGCCGTTGACCGCGCTGCTGATCGTCCCCATCTTGGCGTCACCACGCTCCAAACCTTATGGAGCGACCACCAGACAGTTGGAGGCCCTCACCATGCTGAACCTTTTTGCCGGCCTATCCAAGAAAGTGTCGATGCCGGACCAGTCCGATGTCCTTCCCGGACGGGACGACGCCATCGAGACCGCCAAAACCCACTTTGTGAACGGCAATCCGCTCAAGCCACCCTACCCCGATGGCCATAAGGTGATCGACTTGGGCCTGGGCTGCTTCTGGGGAGCCGAGCGCGCATTCTGGAACCTTGACGGGGTCCATGTGACGGCGGTCGGCTACGCTGCGGGCATGACCCCGAACCCAACTTATGAGGAAGTTTGCAGCGGTCGTACCGGGCACAACGAGGTCGTGCGCGTCGTCTATGACCCGCAGGTGATCTCGCTCGAAAATGTGCTCAAGGCCTTCTGGGAAGGGCATGACCCGACCCAGGGCATGCGGCAGGGCAATGATGTCGGAACCCAGTATCGGTCCGGGATCTATGTTCACGATGCAACCGATAGGCAGATCGCCGAAGCTTCGCGCGACAGCTACCAGCTTGCGCTAAGCGGCGCCGATATGGGCCAGATCACCACCGAGATCAAAGACGCGGGCCCGTTCTACTTCGCTGAAGCGTACCATCAACAATATCTGGCGAAGAACCCAGCCGGTTATTGCGGCCTTGGCGGGACCGGCGTTTCCTGCCCGATCGGTACCGGCGTTTCCGGCGAAGCTGCCACTGCCTGACGCAGCCGATTTTCAGCCCAATCTAGGTAACGTTTGACACCATCTGGCCGCGCGCGTTTTGTGCGCGGCCCTCACCTTGGCGCACTCGCGGGCGTGACGGCGGTCGCCGCGAGGGCAGCGCCAGAGCGTGCGGAGGGGCTGCGTGCGGAGACGCGCGGCAACATTTGTCATCTCGAAATGCCCATATCGCGCACGCAACCTGCCGCGCCTGCAAATTGCCCCGCGTGCCACCGCGCCAAGGCCTGATGATCGCTTATGCTGTACCAAAGATCCGGTTCATCATCCGGTGCGCGCTGGGTTTCAGCACATGGCCAGCTGAGAACGGGCGCATGAACCGGTCAACTGCAACGGCCGAACAGCCCCACTGTTCTGCCACCAGCTGATTATTAGTTTAATCGATTTCTTATTAAAATTTGACCTTCCGGGCGTGTTAGCGCGTTGGAACAGAAGGGCGCTAATCGTTCACGAAAAGTGCGCCGTTACCCCGTTGTTTTTGTATGTTTTTATTATTTTAACTTGACTTTGATTAATTTGCTATAATGACCCGCGAACAAGCCGCTGGTAAGTCCGCAAGCGTTGTCTCACGCCGGGGTCGAGCGGGCGTGTCGCTCGGCGCCCAAGGCTCTGGGCCAAGCCACCAAGCCAGCTCATCGCCGCATCCATCGCCAGCTGGCGGCGGGTCTTGGTTTTCGCATCCGGCCATGCCGGGCGGGCAGCTGAGCCGAATGTGAAAATGATAGTGGTGGCCATACCATGGGCGGATCCGGCGCAACCAGGTGCGGTCACCGCTCGCCCAGTCACACAGCTGGCTCTTGATGGCGGGGTGTACAAAGATGCGCGCCACGCGATCATCCAGCGCCGCTCGGCGGATGATGCGTGCGTGCGCATCCGACCACCGGCTGGGGTCAATGGTCCGGGTGCCATCTCTGAGCATGGAGATCGCTGAGATGTCTTCGCGCTCCTGCCGGGTCAACGTACGCTCCGGCATTGGGGTCAGCCATATGTCCGCATCAAGGCCGATCTGATGCGAGCGATGCCCGGTGAGCATCGGGCCTCCCCTTGGTTGGCTCAAATCGCCAACCAGCAGGCCGTTCCAGCCATCATGTGCGCGACCCGCGTTCGCGAGGGCCTGCAGATAATCAATCAAAGCCGGGTGCCCCCAGTTGCGATTGCGGGACAGCCGCATCGCCTGCCATGCGGGACCATCGACCGCCAGTGGAACCGCACCGGCCAGACACCCGCGCGCGTAACTGCCTATAGACCGCGTCTCCAAGGGAGCAGGTGTCGGCGCACCCCCAAAAAGCTGCCGGGCGACTGCGTCGGGGCGGACTGCTCCGAGATCAGATGCATGTTCAGGCGGGTTGACCGGTTGGGTTTCGAGCGGCGGGCGGACGATCGG
Source organism: Pseudomonadota bacterium (assembly GCA_039024915.1). Lineage (NCBI taxonomy): Bacteria > Pseudomonadati > Pseudomonadota > Pseudomonadota bacterium. The sequence goes on along the minus strand of JBCCPK010000009.1, from coordinate 75,792 downwards.
GTTGGGAACCTCCACACCCGACGCTTGAGCGAGATCGATCGGTGGCAAGTATGGTGTGGGCGATGGTAAACGTGCCGAGTGCAACGATTGGAGATGGGCATCCCGCGCCTGGCCATCTGGGGGTACGGCAGCGAATGTTGTCGCGACAAAAACGGCCGTTGTCGCGACAAAAAGGGGGTTTGTCGCGACAAACCTCCGCCTAATCTCGCGCGGCCGCCGCAGTCGCCGAAACATCCTTTGAACGCCTTGAATAACAGGCCTTTTCAACATGTTGCGCCGAATTTCTCCATTGAGTACCCGAAGGCGGCCTGCAGATCAGCTCCGCAGGCGAGTTGCCGATTCGTTTGAGACTAGCACGGTGTGATGGTGCGTCAGCGGAGACAAAGTCCCATTTTATCCACGGTCAAGCGCTGGCATCGGGAAGGGTACAGCCGTCTCACCACATGCTTTCGGCGGCGCGTTTCGGCCAGGCTTCGTCGTAGGCCCGACCACCTTCTCTGCCTTCGCTCGCTTCCGCCAGCAATGTACCTGGCGTCGGCAAAACGTTGAAATTAGGCCACTTTTCAGTCTGCCAGATTCCTGCACGCACGACGGCTCGGGCGCATTGGAAGTAAAGTTCACCAACTGCAATCCGAATGACGCAGCGCGGCGCTTTTCCGTCAACTTCAAACCGCCGCAGCAAGGACGGCTCGATCGTCAGGGACGCGCGACCATTGACGCGAACCGTTGTTCCACTGCCGGGAATAAGAAACAGCAACGCAACGCGGGGATCACGAACGATGTTGCGCAGTGAATCGATGCGGTTGTTGCCGCGGCGATCGGGCATGAGGATAGTCGTTTCGTTTTCGATATGAACTGTACCGTGCATACCTTCGCGGGGTGCATCGCCGCGTGGTGAGCAGTCCAGCCCCTCGGGTCCGCAGGTTGCCAAAGCGCAAAAGGGCGATGCCGCGATCAGCGTCGCATAGGCAGGGGTAATGCGATGCAAGACCTTGACCACCGATGCCGTGACCGGCACGCCGTACAGGGCGTTGAGCTCTTCGAGCGATGCGATGGTGTGCGGGTCTGTTTCCTGCGATGCCCTCGAAACGCTCATCACGCAGACCCTTCGGCGGCCACGTTTGTTTGGGTTCCTCGATCACCAGCGCTGGTGTTCGAGGGGTGCTGGGCGAACGATGTGCGAATGAGGTCCATCGCCGCTTCGACCGGTGCGGTGCGCTGCTCCCGCGCGATCATCCCCAGAGCCGAGGCCGGCAAAGGGGGAAGGCCGACAGCGTCCGGCACACGCGCGATACGGCCGCCAATATGGCTGAGAGCCAGCGGAGCGACGGCAACATCTGCCAGAATGGCTGCCCGGTGTCCGGATATGTTCGCACTCTGAATGGCGATCTGGTAGCTGCACGCATGCCGCTCGAGCGCCGTGAGAGCCGCCTGCCGCCACATGCAGCCATCTTCCCACATGGAAATCCGTAACGGCTTGTTCTCATGTGCAATTCCGCCAGCCAAACACGCCCAGACCATCGGCTCGCGGAACACAATTTCTGCCCTGTCCTCGGTCTTGAAACCCGCTTCACAGGTCACTGTCGCCAGGTCTAGGTCCCCTCGGTCCACGGCCTCTATCAAGCGAGCCGTCTCGTCGACCACGACGTTAAGAAGGACGCCTGGATACAAATCCGCGAACTGCCTGAGCATGATCGGCAAGAACCGCTCGGCAACATCATCCGGTGCACCGAGATGCACCTCGCCCACCAGATCAGGACGGATAAAGCGCGCCATCATCTCACCGTTGAGGCTGAGCAATCGCCGCGCGTGTTGCAGCAATGCTTCGCCATCGCGCGTCAACGATACGGACCGGCTATCGCGCACGAACAATGGACGCTCGACGAGCTGCTCCATCTTCTTGACCTGCATCGAAACCGCTGACGGTGTTCGTCCCAGCCGCTCGGACGCCGCCGAGAAGTTCCCGGTTTCGGCGATCGCAACCAAGCTGCGCAGCAGGTCCAATTCAAAAAGTGGGCCGTTAGGCGTGCTAGCCGTGGGCATGTCGGTGGATGTTGAGCCAACAGGGGTATGGACATTCATGGGTCACTCTCCGGCAAAGTCGCACGAGGCGTGGCTTCTGGTCGGCGCTTGCGACGTGGTCGCGCACGCCCGCACCTCTCCTCTATCAGAATTTCTCATAGTCTCAATCAGAACTATTCGTTTGATTGAAATATCCGTTTCGGGGGATAGCTGCACCCACAGACATCGCATCACCCAATGGCAGTCTCCGCAAAAACGCAGGGCAACACCAAGGGCTGAGCGCCGCGATGTCCTGGAACGCCGCTTCGGCGCGTGCGCGGTTGCCTGACGGTCAGCTGCGTTGCCGCCATCAACCCGAAGGAGATGACAGATGGCTCATAATACTCTGATTACCCGTCGTTTTTTCGGCGAGCGCATTGTTCGACCCGTTTTGACGTCGCTGGCTCGCCTTTGGTCGACCATAGAGGTTTGGCACACACATCTGCGCAACCGACAGGGCGTGGAAAGCCTTCTGAAAATGGATGACGCGATCCTTCGCGACATCGGCGTCACGCGAGACGATGTCCGGTGGGCCAGCAGGTTGCCCTTCAACGTGAGCGCGGGCGCCGCGTTGGCACAGGTCACCGGTCGGCGGTGCAACCGCCAGCGAGACTGATTGGAAACCTGCTCATGAATTGCGGGCGCCGCGTAACCGTGTTGCGCGGCGTTTGCTTCGCCTACTGCGTTGCAGCTTGCAGAACGTTCTCTGCCACAAGTTCCGCAGTCCCGCATGACATCGTCCAACCAAGATGGCCATGGCCACAATGATAATGGACGCCCGGCGCCTTACCTGGTGCGAGGCGCGGCATCATATCGGGCATCATGGGTCGCAGACCTGCCCAGGGAACGCAGTGCTCGGTCGGCATGTCCGGGAAAAGCTGGTTGCACCACTCGACCAGCGGACGAATGCGATCCATCCGGATATCCCGGTTAAACCCGTTGAATTCGGCGGTGCCAGCCACGCGGAAACGATCTTTGCCAAGACGGCTGGTCACAATCTTGGCGTCGTCATCGACAAAGCTCATCCAGGGCGCGGCCTTTTGCGCCGCTTTTCCATCGAGCATCACGGTGATCGAATAGCCTTTGACCGGGTAGACGTTGACCCGATCACCAAGCTGTTTGGCAAGGGCGTAGGAACCCACGCCAGCAGCAACCACGATCTGATCAAAGGATTCGGTTGCCTCGACACCGTCCTTGACAAAGCGAACGGACACGCCACCCGAGGCAGACACTTGCTTCACCTCGACGTCCTGTTCGAAGCGAACGCCGTGCCTCGCCGCAGCCTGCGCCAAACCAACGGTGAATTTGTGAATATCGCCGGTGGTGTCTGATGGGGTGTAAAAGGCACCCTTGAAGTCACCGGTCAGCGTCGGTTCAAGCGCGGTTGCTTCGGTCGTGGTGATTTCGCGGCGATCCAAACCGGCACGGTCCAGAAGGTCATTGACCATACGTGCGTGCTTGGTCGCTTTATCGGTGCGGTAGACATGCATGATACCGCGCTTTTCATGATTGAAATCTATGCCTTCATCGGCAGCCCACGCTTCAAGATTGGCGCGCGCGAGGATCCCAAGCTCGGCAGAGCGAACAGTGTTGGCCTCGTAATCCTTCATCGCCAGCATGAACTCGGCGATCCAGGAATATTTGTGCCAGGACGGTTTGAGGTTGAACAACAAGGGAGCGTCCTTGGTGAACATCCATTTGATGCCCTTCTTGATGTTCGATGGATGATTCCACACTTCCGCATTCGACGCCGACAGCTGCCCGCCATTTGCAAAGCTCGTGTCCATGGCCGGATACCGGTGGCGGTCAAACACCGTTACCTCCAGCCCGCGCTTCGCAAGCGCATAGGCGGCCGTCACGCCGGTGATGCCCGCGCCGATAACAGCGATTTTCTGGCTTCCAGCTTTCTTGACGACACGCGGGAACGAGCCGGCAACATCAAAATCTGTAGGTTTGGTGGGCGCGTTCATGGCAAGGCCTCTCTAGCGGTGCGTCCAGACGGGTTTAATCGTTTGGCGCCCAAGTCGCGGGCGCCGCGCGATCCCCATCTGTCCGCGTACCTGAGAGGTTGGGCCGCCCTGCCCCGACCCGATGGTCGGCCCCGCGCTGTTTCATGCACGGTTGGTGGGCGGCTTTGCTCCTTCGGTGGGCCAACGACGATTATCGACGCGGCCGCTCTCCAGATTGCCTTACCGCGCTACGGTCCTTTCGCCTGAAAGATTCCGGGGAGGTTGCTTCTTCGGCCTCACTTGACCCGCGCCCATTTCGAGCGAGTGATCAAGCAATGTCTCCCGTAACGCGCACTCAGCCATGCCACAGGCAGCATCGGCTGCCAAGAACGATCAATCGGCAAGCATGAACAAAGTATAGGCATTCACAAGCAATTAGACTGCTCGACGCGGGCCGGGCATACTGGTGGCGTGGGCCTCTAAATGCTCGCAGTCGTCAGGCGATCAGCCCGACGGCGCGGCGAACATCCTCATCTCGCAGGGAGATATCCGTGCCAAGGTAGGCGTCGGCGTCGGCCGTACACATCCACGTCAGGGCCCGACCAACCCATTCGGCGGGAATGTGCACCGCTGGGTCAAGCTGGCTCACAGGGTTGATCCCAGAGGCCTTGATATCGACCTGCATCTGTGTCGCCACCGTCCCCGGAGACAGGCCCAGCGCCCGGATACCCTGCTCGGCGAGCTCCTTGTGCAAGGTCGCAGTGAACATCTTCACTGCCGCCTTGGAGGTGCAGTAATGGCTCCAGCCTTCCATGGCACCGTTCGCAGCTCCCGAAGAGATGTTGATAATCGTTCCTTTTTGCGCATTTCGCATACCGGGTAACGCGAGACGGGCACAATTATAGACCCCCATCACATTGATCTCTATAACTTTTTGCCAGGCATCAGGGTCGCTGTCTTCGATCCGTTCAATGGGCTCGAGGATACCGGCATTGTTGATCACCACATCAATCGGGCCGAAAGCCCGACGCGCGGCATCGAGCGCTGCGCTGACCTGGTCGCGTTGGGCCACATCACAGGCGACAGCCAGCGCGTCTCCGCCGCTGTCGCGTATGGCCTGCGCATGCTGCTCGATCTCGCCATCGCTTCGCGCGGCAAGAACGACTTTTGCGCCCAGGTCAGCAAAGCAGATAGCGGCTGCAGCGCCTATGCCGCGGCTAGCGCCTGTGATGAAGATCGTTTGGCCGGAAACGAGGTGAGACATGCGAGCTCCTGGATTTGGTCTGGGCTACCCTTATCGCGCGCGGAGCACAGCGCAAATGGGGTAACTGACCAATACGAGAGCATATGCGGGAGACCCGATGGGCAACGTCGCGTGGGGCGTGCTGCGTGCTCAAGAACCTATCGGCAATAGGTCGAGCTGCGCTGGGCCAAATCGAAATGCAGATGGTCGGAGTGGAACCCGTCTGAACCCGGGCCAAGCACCGTCTTGAAAGGCCCGCAAGCTGCTTGCCGAACCTGGCGCTGGAAGCGACCTTCCGCCCCTCGGCCATTGCGCGGGGCAACATGCCAATGCTGCCCATTGGCCAGGGTCAGGGCTCGCACGTCGATCGCCCGACCAAAGCTGTGCTCGCTCAAGCGTGCGCCCGGCTGGTGGTTACGGGTTCGGCACACATAAGACGCAGCCACGTGGACCGTCTGCGGTTGCGCCCGCAAATGCTGGCGGGCAGCGGGTGTGATCTGTTCGCGCATGAAGCGAGCAAATGCCACGGCCGTCGGGCAGTTGATCGTCGCCGACGGCTCAAGACGCGCCCCGCCGATTTGGGACACCCGCACGGCGTCATCGATCCCGCATCGGCCAGCGCCCTGCACCGATCCTATGCGCTGGAACACAACGCCGAGGCTCGCCAGCTGGGCGGCGCAACTGCCGGCGGCCGCTCCAACGATCGTGGCCGCCGGGGCGGCAGGCGCAAAAGGTGAGAGCAGAGAAGAGGGGCTCCACCGGGTCTCAAGACGAGGACGGGGGACGGGGGCCGGCGCAAGAAACCGTGGACCGCCCGCGCGCGCCGATGTGTGCGGGGACCCCAGCACCGGAACCGGGTTGCCTTGCGACAGAGGATTCAACGGTATGGGAAGCGGCGGATAGAGTGGAGCGCTCGATTGTGCGGCAGCCCCATCGATACCCACGATCACGCTGCACGCTATAATCGCGGCAAACAGCGTCCTCGACCGGCGCGCGAGGGATGATGTGTAGGTTTGGATCATGGTCAGCGCGTGTGTCTGCGAAGCTCTTGAGGCTGCCGGTTCAACCCGACGAACAATGGTCTGAGCAGACTAACCGACAGAGCGTTGCATCGAAGTAAAGCGGCGAGACTGTGATCTTGGAGGCTTGCGTGCTGGTGGCCGTGGGCGAAGCGGCGGACCCGATAGCCAAAAAAGTCCGCTAGCGCTTGGACGCTCGCAAAGACGCCAATTGTTCGCGGAAAGCGACCGCGCCCTGGTCACAGTCAAACCGGCTAGGGCGCGACTGGTGTCGTTATTGGTTACATGTTGGGTGTACAGTGCGAGCGGACCCGGCAAGCATGGTGCAGATGGTGGCGGGGACAGATCGCGCGACGCTCCATCTCGTAATCAAGCAACCAGACTGGGAACGCGAAACGTAGCTGAACGCAAGTGCAGACTTTGCTGCCCCTACTTTTGGACGCAGGGGACTTGCTTGTTCATCTGACGGTTGAGCGGACCGCCTTTCTGCCAAAGGTTAACAACGCGTTAACCGTCCATCTTGAGAGCTTTGATGAAGGCTTCCTGCGGAATGTCGACCTTGCCGAACTGCCGCATCTTCTTCTTGCCTTCCTTCTGCTTTTCCAGAAGCTTGCGCTTGCGGGTTACATCGCCACCGTAACACTTGGCGGTCACGTCCTTGCGCAGCGCCCGGATGGTCTCGCGTGCAATGATCTTCCCGCCGATCGCCGCTTGGATCGGGATGACGAACATGTGCTGAGGAATGAGATCCTTGAGCTTCTCGCACATGGCGCGGCCCCGCCGCTCCGCCTGGCTGCGGTGGACGAGGGTCGAGAGCGCATCGACGGGTTCGGAATTTACCAGGATCTGCATCTTCACAAGGTCTCCGGCCTCATAGCCGGTGATCTGGTAGTCGAAACTGGCATAGCCTTTCGAGATCGATTTCAACCGGTCGTAAAAATCGAAGACGACCTCGTTGAGCGGCAGCTGATAAACCAGCATCGCTCGGGCGCCGACATAGCTGAGCTCTTTCTGAACGCCGCGCCGCTCCTGGCAGAGCTTCAGAATTGGGCCAAGATACTCATCAGGCGTCAGGATCGTGGCCGTGATCCACGGCTCACGGATTTCCTCGATTTTCATGACGTCTGGCATATCGGCCGGGTTGTGCATTTCGAGCACATCGCCGGAGCCACGCATGACCATTTCGTAGACGACCGAAGGCGCGGTCGCGATAAGGTTCAACCCAAACTCCCGTTCGAGCCGCTCCTGGATAATCTCCAGGTGGAGCAGACCCAGAAAGCCACACCGAAAGCCAAACCCGAGCGCCGCGGACGTTTCCATCTCAAAGGAAAAACTCGCGTCGTTGAGCCGAAGCTTGCCCATCGCGGCGCGCAGATCTTCGAAGTCCGCCGCATCGACTGGAAATAGGCCGCAGAAAACAACCGGCTGGGCCGGTTTGAAGCCTGGCAGCATGTGCGCAGTCGGCTTCTTTTCATCGGTAATGGTGTCGCCGACCCGCGTGTCAGCCACCTCCTTGATCGACGCCGTCAGGAAGCCGATTTCGCCGGGACCAAGCTCGCCCAGTTCCGCCAGTTTCGGCGTGATGACCCCGACACGGTCCACGTCGTAAGTGGCGCCGGTTCCCATCATCCGGATCTTCTGACCCTTCTTCAGGGTCCCGTCGATAACGCGCACCAGAACGATCACGCCCAGATAGGCGTCGTACCAGCTATCGACCAGCATCGCCTTCAGCGTCGCATTCGGATTGCCCTTCGGCGCGGGCAAACGCTGAACGATTGCCTCAAGCACGTCATCGACGCCAAGACCAGTCTTCGCCGAAATCATCACAGCATCGGTTGCATCGAGCCCGATAACGTCTTCGATCTGCTGCTGCACGCGCTCAGGCTCGGCGGCGGGCAAATCGACCTTGTTGAGGACCGGCACGATCTCGTGGTCGTTGTCGATCGCCTGATAGACGTTCGCCAGCGTTTGCGCCTCGACGCCTTGCGCGGCATCCACCACGAGCAGCGAACCTTCGCAGGCCGCAAGTGAACGGTTCACTTCGTAGGCGAAGTCCACATGGCCCGGCGTATCGATGAGATTGAGGGTGTACGTTATGCCATCTTGAGCTTTGTAGATCAGGCGCACGGTCTGCGCCTTGATCGTAATCCCCCGCTCGCGCTCGATATCCATCGAATCGAGCACCTGCTCCTTCATCTCGCGCTCGGTCAGCGACCCGGTCATCTGGATCAGGCGATCGGCCAGCGTCGACTTTCCATGATCGATGTGTGCAACAATGGAGAAGTTGCGAATATGGCTGATCTCGACAGCCGTATCGTCACTCGTCGGCTGTTGATCAATCTGGGGGGCAATGGCAGGGTGGTTCATAGTGGCGCATATAGCACCGAGCCCTTGATCGGCAAAGCAAAACACGCGCGGCGGGCAGTCGCGGTAGGGGCGGCAGAGGATCGGTGGAGTAAGGAGCTTTCAAGCGCCTCGATTGTGGCCACGACCTGGTCATCTGCGTTGTCCGTTCTTTGGGTTTTCCCCGGGCGGATACCGCTGGAAGAACGGCAGCGACGCATGGGCTTCGGTTTCCTTGGACAACAGGTTCCCGCTCTTTTATATGTCGTGCTGGCCCTTGTTCGCGCGGGCCGTGTTTGCGGGGAAACAGTTGTAATGGCCGTCAAGAGCCATGGATAATTTCGATGCCACGCCAGTGGCGTGGAAACGCTATGAACAGATGCGCCCTCGGACCGAGATCGACGTCGATCCGAAAACGTTGGACGCGTATGTTGGCCACTTTGCGTTTGCCGACAGCCAGGTTGCAGAAATCGGGGTGCAAGACGGCCAGTTGACCATGCGTCTGGTCGGGCAGCCCGCGGTTGAACTGTTCCCCGAAGCGCGGGATGCCTTCTTCCTTAAAGCAGTCCCAGCGCAAGTGACGTTCCGGCGGGAAAGGTCAACGGTTACCGCGCTCACCTTGCACCAACATGGTCATGACCATCGAGCGCAACGATGTTCTGTTCGGCAATTTATCGAAGCCGAACTGGCGCGCAAAGCACACGCTAGGCGTCGGCAGCCCCTCAATGGCAGTGAAAGCACGCTCACGCGGATGCTTGAAGAGCAGCGCGCAAGCACGCCGGACTATGCGCGCATGACCGATGAACTCGAAGCACTTGTTCGAGAGCAATTGCCGCTGGCAAAGGCCGAACTTACGCGTCTGGGTACGCTTCAATCCCTGACGTTTCGTCGCGCAACGGAAGCCGGTTTCGATGTTTTCGATGCCCGGTTCGCCAATGGCACTGTCGAGGCCGGGATCAGTTTCTCCGGCGACGGTCGTGTCAACGGGTTCTATCTTCGGCCGTAAGCCTCTTTAGGGTTTAGCCCTGTGCCGGTCGCTTATCGCCCGAGCCGTCCCAAGTTGGCCCGCCTCGCCTAATCCGGCTCGGAGCGGTGGCTATACGTTTCATCGATACGCTTTTCGACATAGTCACCGGCGCGGATCGGTTCGTATCGGGGCAGGTTCGTTGCGGATTGGCAGCTATCCAACACTGCAATCTCGACATCGGGGTTCGGCCCGAAAAACAGTGGAATGGAGTAACGTTGACGCCCCGAACGGTTGATCGCGCGGTGTACGGTCGACTGGAAATAATCGTTTGTCCAGCGCGCCATCATGTCTCCAACATTGACAACAAACGCGCCCTCGACTGGGGGCGCTTCAATCCACTCACCGGCAGCGTTCAGAACCTGCAGTGCAGACGTCTCGTCGGTGCACAGGATGGTGAAGCACTCATAATCTGAGTGGGCGCCGATACCGATCTGCTTCTCATCAATGATCCCGTCCTGACTTGGGTAATGCAGGACCCGCATGACCGATAATGGCTTGGTAATCATCGGTTCAAAATAGCCCTCCGGCAATTCCAGAGCCAGCGCGAAGGCGCGAAAGATATCAGCTCCAAACTCAAGTGCGGCGGCATGATACGCCAGAAGCGCCTCGCGAAACCCGGGGACAGAGTTGCCATCGGGCCACTGGTTGGGGTTGTAACCGAACAAGCCCCGGTCGAGGTCCGGGTCGTCTGGCGAAAGTTCCAAAGCGAAATCGAACGCTTCATGCATATCGCCCTTGGCCGTCGGGTCGGTGTTTTCGCCAAGCAGCGGCGTGTACCCTCGATTGCCGGGATTGTTGTCGACAGGGATCGCCGTTTTGACCGCTTCGGGCGCCGCAAAGAAACGGTGGGCGGCATCAAATGTCCGACCGATGGTGTCGCTGGGCACGCCATGGCCGCTGGCGTAGAAGAAGCCAACCTGTGTGCAGGCCTCACGCACAAGCGCTCCAACCGCCATCCGCTCTGACAGCTCATCGCTGCGCATGGGCGCGAAATCTATGATCGGGATGTGCGAGAAAGCCGTTGGTTTGGCCCCAAGACCCGACTCGAAGAAGGCACGCGGCCCGTTCCCGGTGTTTATGGTTGGCGCATTCATAACCGATCCACTTTCAAAAAAGAACAGCCTGCCCGGTTCGTGCTAACAGGTCAAAGGGAAGCTCGCTCACCTCTGGGGACCGCATGCTGCAAAGCTTAATCGAGAAGCGACGCCAGCCCAGCTTTGTAATCGGGGTACAGATAGGAACCAAACAAGCGCTTGGATAAGGCGTTCGAAACTCGCTTGTTCTCGCCATAAAACGAACGGGCCATGGGCGTTAGATCGGCGGTTTCAAAATCAACAGCGGGCGGCGGAGCTGTGCCCAAGAGGCTCGCAGCATGTTCCAGAACGTCCTGAGGCGGGGCGGGCATGTCGTCGGTCACGTTAAGCGGTCCATTATACTCCGCGAGCAGGGCGGCGGCCACGACACGGCCGATATCTGCAACATGAATGCGGTTGAAGACCTGGCCGGGCTTGATGATGCGGCGCGCCTGGCCGTTAAGCACGCGTACGAGCGGATTTCGCTCCGGGCCATATATTCCCGATAAACGGTGACTGCTTAAAGGAATATCTTTTACAGAACATATTTTCTCCCACGCAGCCTCCGCCTCCAACCTGAGCACCGATCGCCGGCTTTCCGGTTGAAGCGTCGTCGTCTCGTCCACCCACGCACCGTCATGATTTCCGTAGACGCCAACGGTCGAAAGATACGCAACGCCCCGCAAGCGGTTGGCCGCAGAAAGGTTGTGGTGTCTGAGAAATGGGTCGCCGCCCTCGTCGGGGGCTGCGCTGATCAACAGATGTGTCGCGTCTTCAAGCTCGGCCGAAAGAGCATCAGACGGTTGCGTTGCATCGAACACGACAGCGCGCAGGCCATCGTTCGCTAATGCCTGCTGCTTGTCGGGCGTTCGCGTTGTTACGACCAGACCCTCAAGCTTATCGGTGAGCGCACGGTGCACCGACTGCGCGGAATAGCCATAGCCGATGACGAGCAGCCGCATGCCAGATCAGGGTCAGGCTTGCTGCTGCGCCTTAAGCGCGTCGAGCCGCGGCATGGAAATCGTGTTGTAGCCAGAATCGACGTAGTGAATCTCGCCGGTCACACCGCCCGATAAATCCGAAAGGAGGTACAGCCCGGCTCCACCGACCTCGTCCAGCGAAACCGTGCGCCCCAGAGGCGCGTGCTGTTTCTGGAAATTAAACATCAGGCGGGCATCGGCCACACCGGCGCCGGCAAGCGTCCGCATCGGGCCGGCAGAAATCGCGTTGACGCGAATCCCATCCAGGCCAAAATCGGTGGCCATGTAGCGCACGGATGCTTCAAGCGCGGCCTTGGCGACACCCATCACGTTGTAATTGGGCATAACGCGCTGAGAGCCGTCATAGGTCAGCGTCACCATGGATCCGCCGGGGGTATCGCCCTTGCTCATCAGTGCCGCCGCGCGCCGCCCTGTCTCAACAAACGAGAAACAAGAAATGGTCATTGTGCGCTGGAAGTTCTCACGGGTTGTATCCGCGAAGCGCCCGGTCAGCTCATTCTTGTCAGAGAACGCAACCGCATGGACGAAAAAATCGAGCGTTCCCCAATTGTGGTCAAGTGCATCGAAGACCGCATCAACCGATGTGATATCCTCCACATCACAATCCATGACCAGCGTGGAACCAACGCTCTGCGCCAACGGTTGAACGCGGCGCGCCATCGCGGCGCCCTGGTGGGTGAAGGCAAGGTCCGCACCATGATCGGCGAGCATCTTCGCAATGCCCCAAGCGATGGAATGATTGTTGGCCACCCCCATGATGAGGCCGCGCTTGCCCGACATTAACTTGGCCATAGTCAGCGGTCCTTACGCGTCGGGGTGCTTGAAAACGAGCGTGGCATTGGTTCCGCCAAAACCGAACGAATTGGAAAGCGCGACTGCGATATCCCTGTTCGTCCGCTCGCGCGGAATGGGTAAATCGGCGACATCGGGATCGATTTCATCGATGTGCGCGCTCTCGCAGACAAAACCGTTGTTCATCATCAGCAAGCTGTAGATCGCCTCCTGGACACCGGTTGCTCCAAGCGAATGCCCAGTCAATGATTTCGTTGCCGAAATCATAGGTACGTTAGAGCCAAAAACCTCACGAATTGCCTTCGCTTCGGTTACGTCACCAACCGGCGTTGATGTGCCATGCGGGTTGATGTAATCAACCGGCACATCGACCGTCTCCAGCGCTTGGTGCATGCAGCGCACAGCCCCTTCGCCCGACGGGGCAACCATGTCGTATCCGTCCGATGTCGCACCGTAACCAATGATCTCGCCGTAGATCGGTGCGCCGCGCGCTTTGGCGGTCTCATATTCTTCGAGAACCAGGACACCCGCGCCGCCAGCAATGACGAAGCCATCGCGGTTTTTGTCATAGGCGCGCGAGGCGCTCGAAGGTGTATCATTGTATTTTGATGACATCGCGCCCATCGCATCGAACAGGACCGACAAGGTCCAATCGAGGTCCTCGCAGCCACCTGCAAAGACGCGATCCTGCTTCCCCCATTGGATCATCTCATACGCACTGCCGATGCAGTGCGCCGACGTAGAGCAAGCCGATGAGATCGAGTAATTGACCCCTTTGATCTTGAAAAATGTCGCAAGGGTCGCCGACGCCGTCGAAGACATAGCCTTCGGTACAGCGAACGGGCCGACCCGCTTGGGGCCTTTGTCGCGGGTCGTATCTGCCGCGTCGACGATCACGCGCGTCGATGGGCCACCCGAACCCATAATGATGCCGGTGCGCGGATTGGATACCTCTTCATCAGATAGTTTCGCATCCGCAATGGCCTGATCCATAGCGACATGGTTCCATGCAGTCCCGCCGCCATGAAACCGCATATTGCGGCGATCAACCAGGGCAGCGACATCAATATCAGGCGCGCCGTGCACCTGGCAGCGAAAACCCAAATCCGCATAATCCTGGGCAAAAACAATGCCGGAACGAGCAGTCTTCAGGCTCGCCAGCACATCGTTGGTCGTGTTTCCAATTGATGAGACGATGCCCATCCCTGTGACGACGACGCGGCGCATTGCCATCTCCTGTTTGATAATCACAGCCCCAATGGGCCGGAACGGTGAGCGGTCCGATTAGGCTTTTGAGATGGGCTTAGGCGACAGCATCTTCAAACAGACCCACCCGCATACCGGAGACTGAGAAAATAGGCTTGCCGTCCGCTTTAAGCCAACCATCCGCAATCGCAAGCTTCAGCTTGGAGCGCATCACACGCTTGAGATCAACTCCATATTCAACGCGCTTGACGGACGGCTGAACCTGGCCGGTAAATTTGACCTCCCCAACGCCCAATGCGCGCCCACGGCCCTTTTCGCCGAGCCATCCAAGATAAAAGCCGGTTAGCTGCCACAGAGCATCAAGACCGAGACAACCAGGCATGACCGGATCACCAATAAAGTGGCATTGGAAAAACCAAAGCTCCGGATTGACCTCGAGTTCGGCAAGCACATGGCCCTTGCCATGGGCGCCACCCTCTTCAGCGATCGAGGTTATGCGATCAAACATGAGCATGGGCGGCGCAGGCAATTGTGCATTGCCGGGACCAAACATGCGACCCTCGGCGCATTCGATAAGTTCATCGTAGGTCAGCGATGAGGGACGGTCAGTCATGTTTTTTCCATGCGCTTTGTAGGCTGAAACGATGGCCGAGCATCACAGAGCACTGTGAGCGTACCAAAGACAGACGTGGTTCATTTGTGTGGCGCTGAGACAGAACACAAGCCCGTGCAATCCGGCCCACAGTCCAGCCACCTCAGCGAGCAGCAGCAACGCTGCGGGGATCGCTCAAATGACGACGCGCGTGGTAACAGCTTGGGACGCCAAAACAACCCCAAATGCATGTTGCGTTGCGGTCAAATGCCATGCGCGATCAGGTGATGCGGCGGCGGCATCGAAACCCTAGGTGATGACGCTATCTTGCAATTCATTGGCAGTTTATGCGATAAGCAGGCTGCCAGAGTAATTGACGCTCCCGCGGGAAACCGGCACAAAGGCGAGAAACTTAGGCGTTTTTGGTCTTTTGATCTCGCGCCGCCTCACTGGCGCCCGAACAACTGAGTAGATGCATAGACATCATGGCAACCGCTTCACCCTCCACCAAGGTTTCGCATTCTTTGCACGATTCGTCGTCGGCCGAGGACACATTGTTCGGTCGAGAACCAGCGCCGGCTATGATCGCGCGCCTTAGGAAAGCTGGCTTGCGTCCGACGCGCCAGCGTTTGGCTTTGGCGTCGATCCTGTTTGATGGACAAGATCGCCACGTATCGGCTGAATGGCTCCACGACGTTGCGAAGACAGCTGGTGCAGGGGTGTCCCTCGCCACGGTTTACAACACGTTGCACCAGTTCACCGAAGCGGGCTTACTTCGCGAGATTTCCGTGGATTCGGCGCGCACGTACTTCGATACCAATGTCGGGGATCATCACCACATGTTCCTTGAGCACGAAGACCGCGTTATTGATGTTCCCTCCGATGCGGTATCGGTTGACCGTTTGCCACCAATTCCCGACGGTATGGAACTTGTCAGCGTCGACGTTCTCATGCGCGTTCGCCCGAAAGCGGGCTGATACCGCAAGCTGCTGATCAGCTAGCAACACGACAATCCAGGATGTTTACGTTTTCTGTCGGGCCTCAATCGGCCGCAAATGACTCGTCTGGATACGCACCCCAGATCGCGCTTTGGCGAACATAGCCGCGCCAATCATTCGTCTCATTCGCAGCGGACACCGAACACCATTGGCCATCGCAGCTTTGCAGGCTCGCCAGGACGCGAGGCTCAAGGAGGAAGCGTGTCGACGCGTTGGCGCTGGGTGCGCGCCTCGCTGGGAGAGGGTCACCCTCGCTCCACGGTGCAATCACCGCCATGCGCCGTCCGGTAAGCAGGTCGTGCCGGATCCACCCTTCATCGCCATCCATGTCACGGATTTTGCGCCAGTTGCCGAACTCGGCGATGATCTCGACGGGAATTCCTGAGCGCTTGAAAGTCCAACGAATATCATAAGCACCGCCTGGCCCGACGCGGACGTTGGCTTCACTGGGGCGGATTGAAACGAAGCGCGGCAACGGCCAACCCGTCACAGGTCCTACCGTTACCCCGTTTTCGACCTGAGCCGCCTGGGCCCGTACTCGCTCGGCGAATAACAACGAAACGAGAGCAAGAACCACGACGCTGGCGAGAGTTATCCGCACGATCGGGACGTATCGAAGGGTGCTCAGGGCATTCATGGACGGAGCCTGTCTCTAAGGCGCCACAAGGCGCCGGGGCACGGCGGCTGGGGCCCGGGACGTTCGCTGCACTTGCCACCAGCTTGTGCGCTGCGGTACGGCAAGCGGTAACGGTGCCTGGCAGCCCTCGCGCCCATTCGAAGGATCACCACGATGCGTGGCGGTCCAATTGTTGACGACCGGCGTTAATTTTCGGTCAAGCGCAACAGGCAGCCATGCGAACTTCCAGACCCGCTGCGCGTTGGGGCGGGAACATAAGGTGTTGAGCGATGGTGAAGTCAAAACCGCAGGTTGTCGTCACGCGGAAGCTGCCCGACACTGTCGAGACCCGCATGCGCGAGTTGTTCGACGCGCGCCTGAACACCGAGGACAAGCCGATGAGCCAGGCGGAACTGGTCGATGCGGTGCGAAATGCCGATGTCCTGGTGCCAACGGTGACCGATCGGCTTGATTCGGCGCTTTTGGCGCAGGCGGGACCGAACCTCAAGCTGATAGCCCAGTTTGGTGCGGGCGTTGACAATATCGATGTCGAAGCCGCCAACAATCGGTCGATCACCATCACCAATACACCTGGCGTGCTGACTGAAGACACTGCCGACATGACAATGGCGCTGATGTTGGCGGTCCCACGTCGGTTGAAGGAAGGCGCTCGCTTCATTCAGGACCATGCAGAAGACTGGGCCGGCTGGTCACCAACCTGGATGCTTGGACATCGGATTTGGGGTAAAAGGCTCGGCGTTGTTGGCATGGGCCGGATTGGCCAGGCCGTCGCGCGACGCGCCAAGGCCTTTGGTCTGTCCATTCACTACCACAACCGTAGACGCGTTGCTTCAGCCATCGAAGAAGAGCTCGAGGCAACCTACTGGGATTCGCTTGATCAAATGCTGGCGCGAATGGACATCGTTTCCGTCCACTGCCCCCACACGCCGGCAACCTTCCATTTGTTGTCGGCGCGGCGCTTGAAGCTGCTCAAGCCAACGGCAATTCTTGTCAACACCGCCCGCGGCGAAATCATCGATGAGACGGCGATGATCCGAATGCTTGAAAACGATCAGCTGGGGGGCGCAGGCCTCGATGTTTTCGAGCACGAACCGATTGCGGATCCCAAACTTCTCAAGCTGGCGCGGGCGCACAAGGTTGTTCTGCTTCCCCATATGGGATCTGCGACCCTCGAAAGTCGCATCGATATGGGCGAGAAGGTTATCATCAATATTCGAGCATTCGCGGATGGGCATCGACCGCCCGATCGCGTTCTGCCGAGCATGCTCTAAACAGGCGCTACGATGCGCCGACCGATTGCCGCCAGTGAGCTTTCACCACGCACGTCAACGATCTATCCAGAGCCTTTCGCGTCAACCACCAAGGGGCGCGCGAAGCGTGCACTGGGTGATCAATTTGGCCTTGACCAATTCGGCGTAAACCACACCACGCTCGCGCCGGGGTCCGCGTCGGCATTGGTGCATTATCACAGCTGCGAGGATGAACTCGTCTACGTCTTGAGCGGCACGCCGACACTCGAAACCGATGAGGGCAAAACGCTTTTGCGCCCCGGTGATGTGATTGGCTTCAAGGGTGGAGTTTCTGAGGGCCATAGAATCATCAATGATTCCAATGCACCAGCAACTATTCTGGAGATCGGTACACGCCGACCGGATGTTGATGAGGTTGACTACCCCGAGGTTGATCTGCGTTACGGAACGAATTCTGATCCACAGGCAGGCAGGGACGGTGTGCCTGTGCGGATTTTTACCCGTAAGGACCGCACACCACTGTGACCGGAGGCATGAAGCAAGGCTACCTCGTCTCCGTCGACTAGCCCGTTTGTTCGGTGGCTGTCATCGCTTTCGGCGGCAGGACAGTAACCACATCATGACCATCACACCTCAAGCGTTTCGAACCGCATCGTCAAAGCATCGACAAGCAAAACGCGGCCAATCAGCGGCTCCCCAGCGCCGGTTATCAGCTTGACCACCTCCATCGCCTGCATGGTGCCCATCGTTCCTGTCAGCGCGCCGACCACACCCGCTTCGGCGCAGGTGGGCAGCGATCCGGGTTCCGGCGCTGCGGGGTAGATGTCACCGAACGAGGGCGCCAAACGGCCATCTGCGAGAGACATGTGTGGCGCGATAACGGTCAGGGATCCATCCCAAACAGATACCGCGGCTGTGACCATCGGCGCTTGGACCTGCTCGCAGACCTCGGCGATGACCTGCCGCGTTTCGAAGCTGTCGCTGCCATCGACGACCACATCCGCATCCGCCAGAAGGTCAGTCGCATTATCGCGTGACATTCGATTCGCGACCGGAACAATCTGAACTGTGTCGTTGATCGAGGAGAGTACTGAAGCGGCACTATGTACTTTGGGCTGACCGATAGCTTCACCATTGTGAATAATCTGGCGCTGCAGGTTGGATAGGGAGACCACATCATCGTCGACGATCACAATCGTCCCAACGCCTGCAGCGGCGAGGTACAGGAGACAGGGTGCCCCAAGACCGCCCGCACCGACCACCACGACCCGCGCGGCTCTCAGTTTCATCTGGCCCGGGCCGCCGATTTCCTTAATCACCAGGTGCCGCGCATACCGCTCTACCTCTTGAGGGCTGAAACTCACCCGCACCGCTCCTTGTTGTTGGGCGAACCCCATACGCTGACGCATCGCCGCACGAACAAACCTGAGGTTGCCGTGCAGCGCCCGCCCGTCTAGAGCATCGCCATGGATCGCCTGTCTGTCAAAATCTGTGGTTTATCGACACCCGAGACCGTTACAGCCGCGTTGAACGCAGGTGCTGACATGGTGGGGTTTGTCTATTTCCCAAAAAGCCCTCGGCACATTGACCTTGAGACCATGGCAGCGCTTGCAGATCAAGCGCGTAGCCGATCCTCAATCGTCGTCCTCACAGTCAATGCAGACCACGCCTTGATGAGGTCACTTGTAACGCGGGTGCGCCCCGACTGGGTCCAGATGCATGGCCATGAGGACGCTGGGCGGATCGAGGTGGTGAGAGCCCGTTTCGGCACGAAAATTATGAAGGCCGTGGGTATCGGCAGTGAAAGTGACGTGACACTGGCGAACTCGCTGGGACGGGTCGCAGACCGCTTATTGGTCGATGCGAAACCGGCAGAAGATGCAACACGCCCGGGCGGGTTGGGCGAAGTTTTCGATTGGGGGCTCCTGGACTCGCTTGACCGGACGCAACCCTTCATGCTTTCGGGTGGATTGACGGCAGCAAACGTTGCCCAGGCGATCGAACGGACGCGCGCACATGGCGTCGATGTATCATCAGGCGTCGAAAGCGCTCCAGGGATCAAAGACGCACTCGCGATAGAAGCATTCATCAAGGCTGCGCGCGGCGGGCAAAAGGTTTCGCCCCCAGACCCATCGTTTGCCGCATCCTAAGGGAGAACATCTGCGTGGACACACCGGTCAATTCCTATCGCACGGGCCCTGATGAGGGCGGGAATTTCGGCATATTTGGCGGCCGTTACGTTGCCGAAACACTTATGCCGCTCATCCTGGATCTGGAAAAGGCCTATGCGGATGCCCAGGCTGACCCGGCTTTTCAAGCCGAGCTCGACGCACTGAATGCGACCTACGCTGGCCGCCCGTCACCACTGTATTTCGCAGAGCGACTTACAGAGGAACTTGGCGGCGCGAAAATCTACTTCAAACGTGACGAGCTGAACCACACAGGCAGCCATAAGATCAACAATTGCCTGGGGCAGATCCTCCTGGCGCGGCGCATGGGCAAAACCCGAATTATCGCTGAAACCGGTGCTGGACAGCATGGCGTGGCAACAGCGACGGTTTGTGCGCGCTTTGGCCTGAAAGCGGTCATCTACATGGGCGCGACAGACGTCGAACGGCAGGCGCCGAACGTGTTCCGCATGAAGCTTCTGGGAGCAGAAGTCATCCCGGTTACCTCCGGTGCAGGCACGTTGAAGGACGCGATGAACGAGGCGCTGCGCGACTGGGTGGCGACGGTTGACGAGACGTATTACCTGATCGGTACCGCTGCAGGTCCCCATCCTTACCCAATGCTGGTGCGTGATTTCCAATCGGTCATCGGGCGTGAGTGCCGCGAACAGTTGCTCGAGGTGGAAGGTCGCCTGCCTAATAAAGCAGTGGCTTGCGTGGGCGGCGGATCAAATGCCATCGGGCTGTTTCACCCATTTCTCGACGATACCGACGTCGAGCTGATCGGTGTCGAGGCCGGTGGCCATGGTGTGTCCGTCGAGAATGGCCATGCGGCTTCGCTTTCAGGCGGCAAACCCGGCGTTCTACACGGTAACCGAACGTTCCTGCTGCAAGATGATGATGGTCAGATCCTTGAAGGCCACTCGATCTCAGCAGGGCTCGATTACCCGGGGATCGGTCCAGAGCATTCGTGGCTTAAAGACATTGGCCGTGTGCAGTACGTGCCCGTGACCGATACCGAAGCGCTTGAAGGGTTCAAACTCCTTGCGCGGACGGAGGGGATCCTGCCGGCACTGGAACCTGCCCACGCGTTGGCGCATGTGGCACTGATCGCGCCAGAGATGTCCCGCGACAGCATAATCGTCATGAACTTGTGTGGGCGTGGGGATAAGGATGTGCACACGGTCTCGCAAGCCCTAGAGGCGCAAGGAGCGGCGAGACAGTGACCGTCACCATCTACCACAACCCCAAATGCGGGACCTCGCGCAATGCGTTGGCGATGATCCGCCAGAGCGGGGTCGAACCGACGGTGATAGAATACCTCAAAACACCACCTTCACGGCGAGAGCTGGTCGATTTGCTTCGGGCTGCTGGCATGACGGTCCGCGACGTACTGCGCGAGAAGGGAACACCCTATCAGGAGCTCGGCCTTCACGATAAGACGCTCACCGAAGACGCCCTACTCGATGAGATTGAAAACCACCCGATCCTGATAAACCGGCCTATCGTCAAAGGACCAAAGGGGGTGGTGCTAGCACGGCCCTCAGAAAAGGTTCTGACAGTTCTTTCCGTACCCGGAACGACTTTCGCCTACACCAAAGAAGACGGCGAGATCGTCGAGTACAAGGTGCCCGTATGACCACGCGGATCGAGACACGTTTCGCCGCTCTGCGCGCAGAAGGGCGCCCAGCGCTCATGACCTACGTGATGGGTGGCGACCCTGATTACGAGGCATCGCTTGAGATCATGAAGGCACTTTCGAGCAACGGTGCCGATCTGATCGAACTCGGTATGCCCTTCTCCGACCCTATGGCCGATGGGCCGGCCATACAGGCGGCCGCTCGCCGCTCCTTGCAGGGCGGACAAACACTGCGCAAGACGCTGGACCTGATAACGGCCTTCCGTGAGCACGATGCCGACACACCCATCATCATGATGGGCTACTACAATCCGATCTACATTTATGGCGTGGACCGGTTCCTGAGCGATGCCCTTGCTGCCGGGGTCGATGGTTTAATTGTGGTCGACCTTCCGCCAGAGACAGACGCGGAGCTCTGCCTGCCCGCTCTTGAAGCAGGGTTAAATTTTATACGCCTTGCCACCCCGACAACCGACGCGGCCCGCCTGCCGGCGGTTTTGGGGAACACGTCCGGTTTTGTCTATTACGTCGCGATCAAGGGCATTACCGGCACGCGTAGCGCCGATCCGGCGGCCGTAGGTGAAGCCGTGGCGGCCATCCGCCGCTCGACAGGCCTGCCGGTAGCGGTCGGCTTCGGCATCAAAACGCCCGGTGATGCGGCGAGCATCGGTGCCGTGGCGGATGGCGTCGTGGTTGGCTCTGCCCTTGTCGGTGCGATCGAGGCAAGCCTTGATCGGGATGGCCGGGCGACAGATATGACGGTAAAACAGGTCGCAGCACTTACCGCTGACCTCGCCGCCGGGGTTCGCCGGGCTCGCAAGGCGGCCTGAACTATCGCGCCCACTACAGGGCTTTCAGAAAAAGGAGCGCGCGCCTCGTGAATTGGATCGACAATGTCGTGCGGCCAAGAATCCGTACGCTCTTCTCCTCCAGTCAAACCCCTGAGAACCTTTGGATCAAGTGTCCTGAGACGGGCGAGATGGTTTTCCATCGTGATCTCGAAAAGAATGACTGGGTGGTGCCGAATTCCGGCCATCATATGCGCATGCCGATCCGCGAGCGGTTGCACCGGCTGTTCGATGGCGGCCAGTTCGAGACGATCGGCACCCCCGACGTTGCCGCAGACCCGCTCCGGTTTCGCGATGAACGCCGCTACACTGATCGTATCAAGGATGCCCGCGCCAAGACCGGCGAACAAGATGCTTTCATCGTTGCGGCAGGAACCGTTGAAGGTCAAAGCGTCGTGGTCGCCGCACAAAACTTCGCTTTCATGGGCGGATCCTTGGGCATGGCGGCTGGCGAGGCGTTTATTAAGGCCTGCGAGGTTGCGGTTGACCGGGGACGGCCCTTGATCCTGTTTGCGGCCTCGGGTGGCGCACGCATGCAGGAGGGTATCCTCTCGCTTATGCAGTTGCCACGCACGACCGTCGCCGTGCAGCAGGTCAAGGAAGCCGGACTGCCCTACATCGTGGTCCTGACCAACCCGACCACCGGTGGCGTAACCGCATCCTACGCTATGCTGGGAGACATTCACATCGCCGAGCCGGGCGCGCTGATCGGCTTTGCCGGCCCGCGCGTCATTGAGCAGACGATCCGTGAAAAGCTGCCTGAAGGCTTTCAGCGCGCGGAATACCTGCTTGAACATGGCATGCTGGACATGGTGGTAGCGCGCAAAGACATGCGAACGACGCTTGCGCGGCTTGTCGATCTGATGACGAACCCGATCGCCCTGCCTATGAGCGATGGGCAGCCCGCCCCCATCCAGAACGAAGAGGACACAGTCGACCCGCCAGCAGATGCAGCCAATGGTTTTGACGAAGGGGCGGCTGCACAGGGCGACGCCGACCAACAGTCCAACGAACAGCCCATACCGCTCGCTGAGCCGGTCGCTGCGGGACAAACATCACATTCATGAACGATCCCCTGCATCCCCAGGTCCCGGCACCAGCGGTCGGCAAGAACGACGCGATTGCGCTCCTGGAGCGCTTCACAATGCTTCACCCGCGCGCGTGGGATTTGGGGCTTGAACGACTCAACCGCTTACTTGCTGAGATGGGCGATCCGCATCGGCGTTTGCCCCCGACGATCCACGTCGCAGGCACCAACGGCAAAGGCTCTACTATCGCGTTCGCCAGGGCGTTTCTCGAGGCCCAGGGCAAGTCGGTTCACGCCTACACATCGCCGCATCTCGTCCGCTTCAACGAACGCATCCGCATCGCGGGCAAGCTCGTTGATGATGAGGCTTTGGCCGACGCATTAGTCCGTTGCGAGCGCGTCAATGGCGGCCAGGCGATCACCTTTTTCGAAGCCACCACAGCGGTCGCGATGATGCTGTTTTCCGAAACACCCGCAGATGCATGTCTGCTTGAGGTTGGGTTGGGTGGGCGGCTCGACGCGACGAACGTGATCGAGGCACCTCACATCAGTGCGATCACGCCTATCTCAATGGATCATATGGGATTTCTCGGCGATACCATCGAGAAGATTGCCGCTGAGAAAGCTGGCATTCTCAAGCGGGATGTCCCATGTGTTGTCGCGCCTCAGGACCCCCGCGCCCTGCATGTCCTGCGGGCAGTTGCTGAGCGGGTCGGGGCACCATTGATCGAACACGGTCAGGACTTCATGGCCTATGAAGAACATGGCCGGCTCGTCTATCAAGACGGCTTTGGGCTTATGGACCTGCCGTTGCCCAAGCTGACAGGGCGGCATCAGATCATCAACGCCGGCACCGCCATTGCCTGCCTGCGCCACTGTGACCTCAACGGCTCGGACGAGAACTACGCGCGAGGCGTCACAGCTGCTTTTTGGCCCGGCCGGCTGCAAAAGCTCACTGGTGCGCTCGCGCAGCGTGCGCCATCGTGTGACGTGTGGCTCGACGGCGGCCACAACGCCGGCGGCGGACAGGCGTTAGCTGAAGCGATGGCTGATCTTGAGGATCGCGTGCAGCGACCACTCTACCTGGTCACGGGCATGATGCGCACAAAAGAAGCCACCGATTTCTTTCGCCCTTTCGAAGGGCTCGCCCGGCAGGTGATCGCTGTACCGATCCCCGATCATGTTAAGGCGCTCGACACGGTTGCTGTCGCGGCGTCTGCGTCAGAAACCGGCACCTTCGCCTCGGTTGCATCGAGTGTCGAGCAAGCGCTCGCGGAAATCGAAGAGAGTGCCCAGGAGCCTGCCCGGATACTGATTTGTGGCTCGCTATACCTTGCCGGTCATGCATTGCAGGCCGATGGCTTCAAACCCGTGTAGGGGCGCGCTGATAAACGTTGACGGACGAAGGTAATCGGGGGCCACATCCACCGCAAACTGGTGCACCGCTTAGCCCGCTTGCGAAATTGGTGCGGAGCTGTGCTGCAGGAGTTCACCCTGGGCCCAGCGGGCCGCTTCACGAACAATTCCGTTAGGATCGTTGAGCAGGTCTTCGACAGGCGCCAGAAGGTCGAGCCGATCGCTATTGCCGGCCGCAATCAAGCAATTGCGGATGAAGCGATCACGGCCAATCCGTTTGATCGGCGAGCCTGAGAACAAAGACCTGAACTGCTGATCATCAAGGCGCAGCAGCTGTTCAAGCTTTGGCGCGTTCAGCTCAGTTCGCGCGCGGAACTTAGCCTCGGACGAGGTTTGCGCAAACTTGTTCCAGGGGCAGACCGCCAGGCAATCATCGCAGCCATAGATGCGGTTTCCTATTGCCTTGCGAAACTCGACCGGGATCGGACCTTTGTGTTCGATCGTCAGGTAGGAGATGCAGCGCCGGGCATCGAGTTGGTAGGGCGCAGGAAAGGCATCTGTTGGACAGATATCAAGACAGCGGGTGCAGTTGCCGCAATGGTCGGTCTCAGCTTGTTGAGCGGCAATATCAAACGTTGTGAAAATCGCACCCAGGAACAACCACGACCCGTGCTCACGCGAAACCAGATTGGTATGCTTGCCCTGCCAACCCAGGCCAGCTGCCTGAGCGAGCGGCTTTTCCATGACAGGCGCTGTGTCAACAAACACCTTCACGGCGCCGCCGAGCCTGGAAACCAGCTTTGACGCTAGCGTCTTCAGCCGCCCCTTGATGACATCATGGTAGTCACGATTGCGCGCGTAGACGGAAATCGTTCCAACATCGGATTGCTCAAGCGTCACGGTGGGATCGCTGGGCGGCGCGTAGGACGCTCCCACCATGATGATCGCTTTAGCATCTGGCCATAAACGCCGGGGATGGCTCCGCCGGCTCGCGGTCTCGGCCATCCAACCCATCGAACCGTGCCGACCGAGCGCCACGAAGCGATTCAATCTCTCCCGCAGATCGTCAGCCTCATCGGCACGGGTTACGGCCCAGACATCAAAGCCGGTTTCGCGCGCCGCCTTGCCGATCAATCCGTGCGGGTCAGAAGTCGGGGTCTTCATAATGATCGGGCGGGATGACGCCCGTGACCCGTTCCGACAAGATCGGAGCGAATGAAGGCCTGGATTTGAGCTGTGCGTACCAGTCTTTGAGCGGTGGATGATCGGACCATGGCACTTCACCGAGATAGTCGAGCGAGGACATCGCAGCGCCAAACGCGAGATCAGCGAGGCTGAGACGCTCTGCCACCAGCCAATCATGGCTAGCCAACAAATGTGTCATGTAGCGCAGATGCCAGCCGAGGTTACCCCGGGCAATTCTCATTGCCTTGGTATCTGGGGCACCTCCACCGTGTTCATGTGGAATTTGCCGCTTTAGTGCTTTTTCCAGGACCAGTACCGAGGAGACATCGCTTTCAAGCAGAAGCAGCGCCCAATCGACTAACCGACGGACCTCGGCGCGATCGGCAGGGTCGGTGGGAAGCAGCGGTGCCCCTTGATCGTCGCGCGTTTCACAAACAAAACCCGTAATGGGTCCGGCGCCCACCAGATTGGCTTGGTCGACCACCAGCACGGGAACAGTCGCAGCTGGATTAAGCGACAGGAACTCCTTTCGCCGCGCCCAGACCTTCTCCACCTGCATTTCGGCCTGAACACCGTACTCGGCTAAAGTGAGACGAACATATCGGCTGGCGACGTCTAGCGATTGGTGGAAGAGCGTGGGCATTGAGACTTTCAAGCTTATGGTGCGGAACGCAAAAGACGTTGCACAGATGACCTTACTGGCTGTGCCTGCATACAGCCATTGTCAGGCTGGTGGGTATAGGCGCACACCCGTTGAGCGACAATGGGGCGGGGTGCAGGAAATCTTTACGCAATGCTGGTTTATCGAGCGCAGCTTAGGTGGAGCGATTAACGCTGCATCGGGAGCGGTCATATTTATTCCTCGTCCCGCGTTCAAAGGCCTGTCTAATGACCCTTGAGACATTTCTTGAGGCCCTTTTTCTGGGCCTGCTGGAAGGCCTGACCGAGTTCATCCCGGTTTCTTCGACCGGGCATATTCTGCTGGCGGGGCATTTCCTGGGCTTCGAGAACGAGGGGAAAATCTTCGAAGTTCTTATTCAGCTGGGCGCCATTTTGGCGGTCCTATCGGTCTACACTGTGAAGCTCCTGCAGATCGCCAAGGAGCTTCCGACAAATCCACGAGCGCGACGGTTCGTGGCAGGTATAGTCCTTGCGTTCTTGCCGGCAGCGTTTGCAGGCGTACTGATGCATGAATTCATCAAGACGATCTTGTTCGAAACGCCGGCACTGATCTGCACGACGCTGATTGTGGGCGGCATCATCTTGCTGCTGGTGGACAGGATGGAGCTCTCGCCTCGCTACAATGATGTGATGGATTACCCGCTTAAGCTTTGCTTGGGAATCGGCCTTTTCCAATGCTTGGCCCTGATACCTGGCGTATCACGCTCCGGCTCGACGATCGTCGGCTCACTGTTGATGGGGACCGACAAACGCTCAGCGGCGGAGTTCACCTTTTTCTTGGCCATGCCCACAATGTCCGGCGCCTTCGTTTATGATCTTTACGCTAACCGCGACATCGTCACGACGGATGGACTGATGGTGGTCGCCGTCGGGTTTGTTGCCGCGTTTTTCATGGCCGTGATCGTGGTGCGCTGGCTCCTCGATTATGTATCCAAGCATGGCTTTGCTCTATTCGCCTGGTGGCGAATTATTGTCGGCAGCTTGGGCTTTGTTGGGCTTGCGTTGCTGGGTTGAGGAAGCCCGAAGACGAAAGAGGAACATCATGCGCCAAGGCGCATGCCTTCGGCCCGTGGTCAGGGCTTGGAACCCAACGCGGCGTACTGACCATGCTTGCGATAACGCCAAAGATAGGTCGGCAGTATTGCATCCATCGCCGAAGCGGTGAGGCCTAGACCTTCAAGCGTACGGCTGTCATCAAGAGCCGCTTGCGAAACGACGTTGTCCTTCGCAAGGAGCTTGACCTGATCGACCGTCAGGACCGGTTTAGGCAGGAGCTCGAAAACGCGCGCCTGGAGCATCGCAACATTTCTAGGAAGCGCAATGATGGGCCGCCGACGTTCAATGACCTTGAGCATGCGCTCCATCAAGCCTTCGAAGGTGTCGATCTCCGGACCGCCCAGCTCGTAGATGGTTCCAGGCTTCGCGGCCCCATCGATTGCCAAGGCAACAGCATCGCCAACATCGCCCACATAGACGGGCTGAAACTTTGTTGTTGGCCCGACGACAGGGAGTATCGGCGAGAACCGCGCCATGTTGGCAAAGCGATTGAAGAATTCATCTTCCGGGCCAAACACGATTGAGGGACGCATGATTATGGCGTCAGGAACCGCCAGCAGGACTGCGTGCTCGCCGAGCGCTTTCGTTCGGGCATATCCGGCGTCCGAGGTCGCATCCGCGCCGATTGCTGACATGTGAACAAAGTTGGAGATGCCCGCCTTTGCGCATGCTTGCGCAATCAATGCAGGGCCGTCGGCTTGAATGGAACTGAAGCTCTGCTTACCGCTTTCAAACAGTATGCCGACCAGATTTACGACCGCATCGGCGCCTTCAATTGCCCGATCGACCGACCAGTCAAACCGCAGGTTTGCTTGCACCGCGTGAACCTGACCGACAGCGCCCATAGGCTGTAGATGCCCCGCGAGGTCCGGCCGGCGCACCGCGACGCGTACCCGGTAACCTTTCTTGGCCAGCTCACGGACGACATACCGCCCGAGAAATCCGGATCCACCAAAGACAGTCACCAACTTGCCGTTAAGGCCCGCATTGCCAGGCGCATCAATCATTTCCGAAGACCCTTTTCCGATCGTGGTCACGGTCTCACCTAGGGCGTAAACACCGCCATGTGAAGCGGCTGGCAGCACGGTATTAGGATGCTGGTTGATTAACGCCTGGCCACGTTGCTGTGAGCGTTGACAAGCGAACAGGGGCACCCTAAGCCGTGGTCGCTTTCTGCATGCCTTGCCCAGGTGGCGGAATTGGTAGACGCGCTGGCTTCAGGTGCCAGTGGCCGCAAGGCCGTGGAAGTTCGAGTCTTCTCCTGGGCACCATTTGGACGGTGTGAGGCAATCAAACTCGAAACCGAAGATGGGCCAGCGGAAGTTGCACGAGCTCGGCGTTGCCGGTCCAATTCCGATCAGCGTGATGCAGTACTTGTAGCTGTTTCGGCTATGCGGCAGTTGCTACTCACCACCTCTTCGACGCTAAAGACCACCGATCGTGCGAACAGCTCTTCAAAGTTGTTGGCTGCCCCTTCAACGCGAGGCGGCAAGACGTCGGACATCCAACCAGATCGAGCCCTGGTCATCTCGCCAAAGCTATTGAAGTGTCTGTACCGCCCAAAAACAGGTCCCAAATCATAGCTCCTCGATACGTCAACTTTGGAGCCAAACGTTTCTGCCAAGTCCATCAGCGGTTGAATCGCACGGACATACTGGTCAAGTGATACCGGATCACTGGATGGACGAGTAGCGACCAAAACCTTGTCAAGAACGCTGTTCGCGTTCGGAATCTCTTGCAAGGCGGCGGCCAAAGCCAGCAAAATCGCGGCTCTACGACCCTCGCCAAGGTGCCAGTTTAACTCATCGTCCGTTTCGCCCATTGGCGGGACTTGCCAGGATTCGCTCGCGTAACCACGAACCGCAATCTTGATCTCACCGCCGGTTTCTATGCAGGCGTGCAGCCCCCGCGCGACGTAATCAAAGTATGTTTCGGCTCCGTCAATGACCGGTGGCACGAGGCTGACCATCCCCCAAAAAAAAGCCTCGTTAGGATTATCGACCCCTGAATTCTCCATCGGTCGGGGAAAGAACGGCATAACAAGCGCGTTCAAGATTGCTTCGGGCTGAACCGCAACGCCGGGCACACTTATGTGCGTGAAGAAGGTGTTGGTAACGTTGGTCGTCGATCCGGCGCTTTCCGCAGGGAGGTTGACGATGGGCGAGACTGATACGGCAGAAAGCTGTGATCCCATCACGTCGATGGCGACAGGCGTCACGATCGCTGGGCTCGAGGGGGCAACGCCTTCGGTTTCGCGCTCCAAAGCGCTTGCGACGTTTTCGTTTGACGCCGCCACCAAAGCGACGATTTCGGCAAGCCTTGCTCGCAACTCTTCCAGCCGCTCGGTGTTATCCCCTTGGTCAATCTGCTCCTGGAGCGTACGCGAAAGGGAAGTCATCGCGCTTATGAATTGATCAACGGGAGCATGCAGTTCGGCAGGTAAATCGAGTTGAATATCTATGTCACCGATCCCGCCAAGGCCCGGACGTGGTGCTGAAAAGGGAGAGACGATCAGCTTTACGAGATCAGTTGTTGTCAGCACGCCGCCCACAGCGACCCCCAGCGCATCAACCGACTGCTGGAAGGCCGTCGTCTGATCTTGAGAGACCTCGGAATAATCAAGCAGGTTAACCAGAACACTCCGCGATTGGTCCACAACCGCAGTCCAAGCTTCGTCTCCATCAAATTGCGGCGGACGGTCAGCAATTGTCATGAATGCATCTGCAATTGTCTCCAGTTCATCCCCCTCATGGGTTACGCGCAGCGGTTGAGTATCGAGCGGTGTATCGCATGCCTCATCGGGCTTCCGCTTGTTTGGCGCAATCAGGAGAATTCTGTCGCGCGGTACCGGTGTCGCTGCCATCTCAGGGAGCACCGTATCGATAAGTCTGGCGGAGCCCCTTTCCGCCTGGTGGGGAGTAGGGTCAACATAGAAATTATCGGCATCCGAGTAGACGAGGCGACCGGACGCATAAACACAGAGACTTCCGTTATTGTGCGTTGCCACAAAGGCCTGATGCTCAGCATCAATCGGGGTGTAAACCATGAAAAATGTAGCTGCGGGAAGCGCGAGAGCAAGGAGGTTCCAACCTGCCAAACGCCAAGTGTGCGCGTCCAAGGCATGAGGTTGCGTTAAACCTAAGCCAGCGCCAAGGTACCGGAAGCTGGAGATATCCTCGCGGGTTTCACCGCTATGGTCGATGTCTGACAAACGCCTCGATGAAAATTGTATGTCCTCGCGATTGACGCCGAAGAGCCTATTAACGAGGCCCCATGCGGATGTGTCGACCGTCAGACCGAGCGTCCGCCTAAACGTGCTCCGCGCATGCTCCTCCAAACGCTCCATTCTGCGCTTGCGTTGACCACGTCCAATGAAAACAGAGATTGCGTATACGGTTACGAATGTGACACTGAGGATCTCTGTGGTGAACAGATGTATGATCTCCGACGTGCTGGTGGCCAGTGCCCCCTTCGTGAGAACTGTCACAAACACCGCCCAAAGCAGTGCGATCGGCCGGAGAAATTCAAGGCCCCGGGCCTGGCGCGCAACGCCCAGCGCTTCCGCCTTCTCTGCTTTAATGCGCGGTTCAATGCAGTATTTTCGATGGATGTCGCGCAGGACTGCCTCGCCATCTCCAAGGAAAGTCTCCACCTTTCGCGCGTAATCACGATATGCGGTTAGGCGTCTCTTGAACGCTGTAAGCTCGTCGTGGACGCACTGAACCTCTGCCTTCAGTTTCTCGCTTTCGAGGTCTTGGTTGATGACCGGAAGCAAGATCTCTTCGAGGGTCGCTGCCGCGTTGATCCCCATCTCGAAGATGGAAACAGCATCGGCGCTCTGACCATGAACTTCGTGGACCTTTTTCTCCTGCGTTTCAGCTTCCTGGCGCAGGCGGTTATAGGCTTGTTGAAAGCGCTGGATGTAAGTGTCGGGATCTCGCTCTTCGGTCACACTTCCGATCGTCATGCGCTCGAAGACTGACGCGGCTTTAGTTTCCACGTCTTTCTTGTTCATCCGCACATGGCGACTGAGCCACTCTGCGCCGTCATCCGCTTTAAGCGCCTCAATGAACTCGTCTTTTTTGAGCAAACGCCCAGTTTCGGTCTCAATAACGAACTGCCGGGGTTGCTGCGAGTCTTCATCGGGAACAATAGCGGCAAGCTCTTGATTGAACGGCTGCTCAAGGCTTTTCACGATTTCCTGCATCGTTGCCAGAAGCTTCTTCAGCGCGCCGTTGCGGTTCCTGATCGCTCTGGCTCTCCGGCCTTCAATTGCCCTCCGTTCGGCAGCACGCTGCGCCATGATGACGTCGGGTTCTTGGGAATTACCTTCACCGAAACCGCGTTGATTGATCAGATTGTCCTGCGCCATCTCCGAGCGAGAAGGAACGTCTGGCGCGCCGGTGCCTCCGCTACCGGCTGAGCCAGGCAGGTCTGAATCTCGGCTCCCGCTTTGGGCCGTATCCCCCGCTCGCTCTGTCGCCTGATCAGTAAGTGCAGGCTCACCGCTGTCCGGTTGTATCGTTTGCTGAAGAAGGCTTATCTCGGCGGAGAGCCTCGCCAGCTCGCCATCCAGTTCCTTTCGCTTCTTGTCGGCACGATCGAATTGGGCAGGGCTGTTGCCGAATTGCTTTTGGATGAAACCTCTGACTTTGGAGCTATCGAGCTTCGCATCACTGGTACGCGAAACTTTAGATGGCTTTTGGCTGCTTTGAGCCGAAGCGGATCGCCAATCCGTGTCGCGTCCGACCGCTTCCGTAAGCTCTTGAAAAAGATTCGCACTATCCTCAGGCATAGGACTTCCTTTCCCGTTTGGCATCGAGTTGATCGATCTTTTTGAAGAATCTCAGCGCAGCTTCGAGGCCGTGATTGAACAGCTTCTGCTTTTCACTGTCGTTCATAACGAAGTCGAGCCAATTGGCATCGCCTGGATCGACCGGCGCAATCTGGGTGGGGTAAATGCGCGGCTGCGGCCAGTGCCGCTCTTTGGCAAGGTTCGCCTCGACCAAGTTAAACTCCGCCTCTAAGTCGTCGTTCTGGGCGAGGACCTCTCGATCGCGTTGTCCGCGCACCGCTGTGAAGGCGGCAAACGCATCACTGAGCAAGTTTGCGTAGGTTCGGCGTCCACCTATCCTTTTTGGTTTGCTGCGGCTGACCAACGGAACGACAATGGTTGGAACCTCAGGCATCAAGGACCGATAGGAATCGCTTGGCAGGTTGGACATCATCCCGCCGTCAAGGAACCAAAGGTCTGCAAGATCGGCCAGAGAGTTGGCCTCTTTGTCGGACAGGACAGGTCCGAGCGAATTTTGGATGTGACGACCCCAACGCACACTGTTCGTCCGCATGACCACCGGTTCGAAGAAACCCGGTATAGACATGGACGTGCGGACCAATCGCGCCGGAGAGGCGTGTTGATACTCCGCCTGAAGCAGCGTCAGATCCTCCGGTAGGCTCAACTTCAGCCCTGCTGGCATTGCCATCGTCATCAACTTCAGGAGCGCAGCACCGGGCCTCGCCCCGTCTTTCCCATTGCCGGCATGGGGTTCGGTACGAAAGATCTCACGCGGCAGGCCATCAATGATGTTTTTGGCCTCGGCGCCGCGAAGCCCTTCCACATCGTGATAGATTGCATCGAGAGCATCGTAGAGCTGGTCGATTGTGCGGAAGCCGAGGCCCGCCAGAGCTGTCTCCAGCCACTCCTCGAACGCGTCTCCTTGATTGAGTCCCCGTTTATCCCGTAAGCGGCGCAACGCTGCGAGCGCCTGGACCCAGTAACTTGGGCTTGTGAGCGGCGCGCTGACTAAGGAACGCTTGAGGAACTTACGAACTGGGCGCGGGCCGTCGATGAACTCATCCATCGGAATGGATGCGACAAACGTTGATAATGCTGTGTGGGTCTCGGCGGTTAGGTCCTTTCCTCGAATAGCCGCCATGCCCATCGCAAGGATAGCGCCTGCGGATGTGCCCGCCAGACCGAGAAATCTGACGCCAGCCTTTTCGAGGCCGGTGATGAAGCCGACATGGGCGAGGCCCAGTGTGCCGCCTCCCTGAAGAACCAAGTTTGCCAATCGGTACTCGCCACGAGTTGAACATTCCGGTCGTTCCACCGTCGCGAAGAACTTTCGAGCGTGACCACCGACACCGTCTTTGGTCACACTGGTTCTCAGCCAGAAATATCGATCCACCGGAGATGGGGCGACGGCTTTATCGACCGGGAGCTCGCGGACACCATAGTTTTCGACGATGTCAGTTATGCTTTTCTTGGCTTCGTCGGCTCTATGAAGTTCCACAGCCATTCCTCCAAGTGCCGCGCAACAGCGCTGGATCACACAACATCGAACCTTTAAACGCCGTCAGCGCAGCTGGGCCCGTTTGAGGCGGTAATCGTTGGCGTCGTGCCCCGCGTTGTTGCGAGCCAGTCGTCGGGCACCCTGCCTTAATTGCTGGCTCGCTGGGGGTTGCTGAAACTGCCGTTTTGAGAGGCCTATCAACTCATCAGCATGCGCGCGTGCAGCTAGCGGAGCGGCAACGCTGGTGCCGTTGAGAACCCTCATGGAGCCGCTGACCGTCCCTGACGCGTAAAGACCTGGCATGGATGCACCGTGATCCACGACGGCAGATAAGTTCGGATCGGAGGACAATCCTTCAGCGGCGGCGGCCGTGTAATGGGCAGGCTGAGGCTGGACCGCCAGAACATCTTTGGCGGTAGCGCCAACAAGATCTGGAACGATTGCACCGTCATCGCTCGCTCCCACCACCCGAGGCTCCTTGCCTCCTGTCAGGGCTGAAAGCGTGTTTTCGCCGTTTATTGGAGAGCCTTCACGATCAAGGTATGCGCCCGTCCTTCTGGATTTTCGGTACCGCGACTGATGATCCAGAACAGATTGCCGGCCACCAGCTGCGTCGCCAGCCAAGGTATCATCGCGCTGCACCATCACCTGAATTGATACCGAATGGGTCGAGCGGTTTTGGATTTCGATAACCCAGCGGCCAGGCCGCAGTGGAGCGAGATGAGCAAGCCCAGAGTCGCGTGAATTGGTGCGGTTACAAGCGACCAAAAAGGATTGTCCTTGCTCCCCTCGTGGACCGCTGTCTTCGGAGGAAGAGGACGTGAAAGGGAATTCCTCAATGTAAACAGCCGCTAGCGGGAAACCACCTTTTGGATCAGTTGGGTCCGCAAATAGGACCTGAACATCCTGCTGGTCATGACCAAGCACAGTGTGGCGTGGCAAGTCATGCGGAGGCTTAAGAACAATAGCGACGTTTGGAGCAACACCTTCGGAACCGCGGGCGACAATCTGGAGAAAGCTTTCAGTGCGATCATCGGGCTGTATTTCCCATTCGACGGACATACCGAACCGACCAGTATCAGTCGGCAAGTCGAAACGGGCGTTTGTATCGGCAGCAAACGAGTTTCCTGCTGGCAAATACAGATAGGTCTCTTCGCCTTTGCGTTTCCGTTCATCGACAAGCCGATCGATTTCACGCTCAAGAAAGCTGCTGCCGTCCTTCAGACCAGCCTGAAACCCATAGCTCAGGTTGACGATCAGCGGAGCGCCCGGCTTAAGCGCGCTGGCTTGCTCGAATACAAACTCCAGGGCGTCAAGTGCGTAGTGTGCGAAGGCGCGCCCGGATGTTTCTTCCGTGATAACCGATGGAAGTTGCACACCGATAATGGGTCGATCAGACCGCTCATGCTCCGGATCGTATCCGCAGGCGACGTCAGCGACATGGGCGCCATGGGTTGCGCTTCGGTAGACGTTCATGGCCCTATGCGAACGGGCGTTAATTCCGGCACTTCGGTAAACCGCTCGCTCATTAACAGCCCCCGTGACGTCGTCCGAATGGGCTAAAAGCCAGCCGTCCAATTGCGCCTTGGTTACAAGGTAACCGTAGTCAACATCGCCGCTCGAGGCCGGACGCTGTTCCAAATCCTGCAGCCAGACTGCAAGGAAACGCGTCCTCCACAACTGGCCACCTTGGTGCTTGGTGCAGAACCGTGCGTTCGCAAACGCAATCCCGTCATCAATGACCGCAGTGATCACAGACCTTTCTTGACCATCGGCCGTTTCCCGGTCGCCTACGGCCTCGTCGAGCGGCCGCTGGGAAGACGAGGCTTGTCTTTGATCAGCACCCGTGCCGATCCAAAATGGCTGAAGAGCCTCGGGCGCCGCGAAGCGAAGCTCGAAGGGATAGTCCTCGCGATAGGCTCCCTGATCGAAGATATCATCCAGCCGCATCTGGCCCTTGATGAAATAGCCCTGGCTGAGGCTTGAAAGCGCATCCTCTTCGGTAGTGCTCTCAGGAAACGAAGAACTGAAACGATCCAAACCTTTTCGGCTTAGGAGCAGCTTGGGAAGAGTTATAGAGCGGGGTGGTTGGGGAACGATCATATCGCGAACGCGACCAAGGACCTCGCGCGCCGTACCTTCCCCGTCACCAAATTGCCTTGGGTGCTTAACGCGCAACCGAACAGCCACCCAATTGGCACCACTATCGGTTATGCCTTCGATCTCGTCGCCATCCCCGCCCTGCTCCTTGGAACGGGCGTTAAGCTTCAATCGCCAGTCTTCGTATGGATCGAGGTGCTTTCTAGCTCGAGCCTGCCATTCATGAGTAGCCATCGCGCATCACTCCCCTTCCCGGCTCTTCACGGACGAGCCCATTCGGAGACCGCATTGGCCCAAAGCCATTTGAGTGCCTTGGGCGCAGCAGCGCTGTCTATGGTTTGGCTGAAGGGAGATTCCGTCAGGACCTTTGGCCATCCTGGCCCGCCATTGTTGTTGATGATCTCGTAATCGAAGTCATCGTTCGCACCGAACTTCCCGGGCGAGCCTGTCTTATCGCTGATCTCAAGCCTGCGCTTTGTTATCGCGCTGCCGACGCCGAACATTGCCAGGAAGTACTCGCTTAGCGACTTGCCCAAGATCATGCCGGCAACATTATCGATCGGGAAATGGACCCCAGCCACCACCCGATTGGTGGCTATCCGCTCCGCATGCCGCAGCATTTGCTGTTCCACGTTCGGACCAACTTGAGAACTGCCGCTGACAAGTGCGCTGAGGACATAGGCGATCGCAAAGGACTCGGTGGCGTGGCCACTGGGATACGCAGAATGCCCAGGGACGTCGATCATGGGCTGGATTTGTTCCGAGAATTCGGACGGACGCCGGCATGCAAGTTCGTACTTGACCCGCATCTCGACGGAAACGGTTGCTGAGTGAATGAGGTCAATCAACTCATACGTATGCCTGTGCCTGTCGGGGTGCAGACCGATTGGGCTGCCGATGAAAGAGGTGATGTCATCAAGCTGGAGTTCGATTTCATCGAGGCGCTCGAGCCGCAGTGCTGAATAACCATGGACGTAATCAAGCTGCGTTTTGAACTGATCAGCGGTTGGCCTGACGAGTTCAACCAAGTCCGCGGCAGATGCTACGCCGGGCGCCTCAACCTTCACTTTTGCCGAATTCGCCGTGGTATCTGTACCCTCAAATCGGACGCCATCCAGCAGGAGCGTCAACAGCGTCGCGTGGCGAACGTTCAGGTCCCAGCGATCGAGATTGCTGTGCACGTCTTCGCCAGTGGGTAGAGCGACCGGCGCGCTGGTTGGCAGCGTCCAGTGACCGCTCACGCCGTCGCGAGCCGTTGTCAGCGCCGCTGCAAGCGCTGACGAAGAAACCGAACCGCCCGCACCGGAACGCGCTCCGCGTGCTCCTCGCGCTCCGCGAGCGCCCCTTGCACCACGAGCACCCCGTGCTCCACGCGCACCTTCCAAGACCAAGCCAGCCATCTTCGCCTCTGCATTTGATTGAACTTCAGCGAAGCAAACAAAGCACCGCAAATAAGGTCAATAAGCCGTCGGCTCGATCTGTCTTTTTTGACGCGTTTCTAACACCGTCCTCACAAATACGGAGTAAAACTTGACTTAACGGCATTGTATGGGTGTCTAATGCTTTGAATAATAGGCGAGCACACGTCATTCTGGGTGGGGGCGAATGTGACGACGCCAATGCGCATAAACATGTTCGGGCCCTTCCGCATAACGCTTGCGGACGGCACCGATGTCACGCCCGTATCGAAGCGATGTGCCGGCTTGTTCGGCCTGTTGTGCCGCGCGCCTGATTTTCGCCGCTCGCGGAGTTGGCTGGCAAGTAAACTGTGGTGTGCCAAAGACGAAGAGTCTGTTGATCGGAGCTTCCGACAGGAGCTGTATGTGATCCGGGAACGGCATGACGTTTTTCGTCAGCTGTTCGTTGCGACGCGCGGCTCACTGGAATTGGACAGCACTCTGTTTGAGATCGTCGAACCGGGAGCCGACGCGCACAAGCTGGAATTTCTTGAAGGCTTGCATATCAATGGAGAGATCGAGTTCCAAAACTGGTTGAGGGACGAGCGAGCTGAAATCGCCAAAGAGCAGGCGATGCGGCCCTGTCTTA
This sequence comes from Pseudomonadota bacterium, assembly GCA_039024915.1. Lineage (NCBI taxonomy): Bacteria > Pseudomonadati > Pseudomonadota > Pseudomonadota bacterium. The sequence continues at coordinate 38,202 of JBCCPK010000009.1, read as the reverse complement.
TCGATACGCCGATCGTCTCAGGTCAAAATGAGCGTCGACCCCGGCTGGTCATCTCAAGCCTGCGATCAGATGCAAATGGCGCGAGCGGGTTGCTCGCGGACGGCCTGGCCGGATTAATCAGTCGCACCATCAGCGATGGTGTGAAGGTCGATGTTCTGATGGGTTCACCGGCCGATGATGATAGCTCCTATGCGGACCCGGTGCGGACGGACATCGACTTGATCGCCACTACAAATCCGGAACGAACGCTTACGCATATCACTTTGCAAGAACGCACCACCAAACTGCAGATTTGGTCCGAGCTGGTTCACGTTACTCCGGAGATGCTGACCGACGACCTGCCTGAGGGTATCCTGAGGACCGTCAGCACGTCTTCGAACGTTGCACTTGGGTGGATGATCAACGAGCTCAGCACGCAGGGTTCTGAGATGGCAGCCTATCGGAGAGGCTTGGCCCATATGCGCCGGCACACCATGGCTGATTTCCGTAAAGCGGATGCGGAATTTGAGCGCGCTTTCATCATAGCCCCAAAAGCAGTGTACCTCGCATGGCGCGCCTACCTTCGTTCATTCCTCGCCGCGGAACTGGTGCCCACAAACCTTGATATCATCGAGGAAGAGGCCCGCAGTCTCATTATCCAAGCGCTTGAGGCGGAGCCAACCAATTCGCTGGTGCTTAGTCTATGCGCCCAGTGTGAGGCGTTTGTCTTCCTTTCGTTCGTCAATGCCCACGAACTTGCTCAACAGAGCGTTGACATCAATCCAGCCAATGCTCTGGGATGGGCTTGCCTTGGTGTGGCCGCAAGCCACCTTGGGGATCACCGGGCAGGCTTGGACCATTGCCGGAAGGCACGAGCGATAGCTGGGGCATCACCGTTTCGTGGACACATCGATCTGCTTTGCTGCGTTGTTGCAATCATGGCGGGCGACCTAAAAGACGCTCGCTATTTTGGTGAAGCAGCCCATGGACGGCTTCCACATCTCGCCGCTCCCCTGCGGTTTCTGACGGCGCTGTTGTTCCATCAGCGCGATGAAGATGCGGCTCAATCGGCGATGAACAAGCTGCAGGTCTTGGAACCTGGCTTCGAGATTTCGCATTTGCGCGATCCATCCTACCCGAGCCAGAGCCTTCAGAAATCGGCGATCATTGCGTCGCTGCCAGGCAAAATAATCTGACCCGACGAACGATTTAACGAACACTTGACGCTGATCTGACGCGCGGCTGACGCCGCTTCTGGCACCGTGCGAGCACAATCCCGATGGAGGCTCGCATGTGAACCGTGACCAGAAACCCGGCCGCCTTTGGCCACTCCACAAAGCCTGCAGAAACCTACTAGCCCACAGTCACTTGGCTGCGGTTTGCGATGAGGTTTTGCCCCAACCGTCTTTTCCGAGGTGTCACCATGACCCACACCCAAAACCCGCACGACGTGAAGCCCTTTCCCGACCCCGGCCGCAAGGAAAAAGCTGCGAAAGTGCGCGACGCGGCAACGCAATTATCAACTGCCGCAGACCACCCACAGCACAGAGCCAATCGGGTCCCTGTTCCACCTTACATATTCAATTTTACCAAGGGTCAGCAGCACACCAAACAAGGCTTGCTGGCCGACCCTGCAGATTATGACGCGTTTATCGAAGGCACCGAGCTTCACGATCCGCAAGCCTTCGCTTGCGTGCCCATCTACCAAGGGCCGTACCACACCGAAGATGAGGATCAGCTCAAGAACCCAGACGACCCGGAGTGTGGGCTGGGTGGTGTCTATCGCCAATGGGAGAGCCCGACGGCGGGCCATACGTACGTACTTCAAGGGCCAGATCCGTTCGCCATAACGATGCCGCCTGCCCCGCTGGAGGGATCAAACGAATTCGCCGCCGAGATGGCGGAAGTCTATCAGATGGCCCTCAGCCGCGATTGGCCCATCGCATCATTTATGGACGAGAGTCTGGTCACCGGTCTTACCAAAGTGGATGGGTCCGATGTCAGCAACAACCGAAAAAACCAAATCAGACAAGGCAACACGCATGTCGCGGCCGCCGCCGGGCGCCTGGGTGATATGCAATGGTTCCAGGGCATCGCAAGCGACGATACCGCGGTGCCCGAGGAACGGGAACGACGTCGCTTCGGATATGCCGTTCGGCCTGACAAAGGGATCAATCCTTCGACCCTATTCCGAGGCGTCGGTGAAGACGGATGGCATACTCCATTCCTGTCCCAGTTCATGGTGATGGGCACTGCCAAACGGACAAACAAATGCGATCCCGGTGCCAAGCTCCAGGATCGCGCCAGCGGCCAAATCGACTATGGCAGTCAACGCATCAGCCAAGAGGTGCGAGTCGCGGTACCTGAGAAAGACTACATGACGGCCTGGAAGGACTATATCGAAGTTCAGAATGGCCTGAATAAACGGCTGTTCGTTCGGGATGTCAGAGGTGAAGAATTCATCCCCGATGCCTACCGCTTCATGGCTCGCCTGCGCGACATGGCGACCTACGTTCACGATGATCAGCTTTACCAGGCCTACCTCAATGCAGCCTTGTTGATGTTGGGCGAAGAATTCGCGTTTGATCCGGGTATCCCGTACCATGATCGGACCGAAAACCCGGTGGAGAAATCCAACCGAGAGCCCTTTGCCCTCTTCGGCGGACCTCATCTCCTAACGCTGGTTACCGAAGTCTCAAGCCGGGCGCTTAAAGCCGTCAGGCTACAGAAGTTTGCCGTACATCGACGTCTGCGTCCCGAGGCAGCGGGCGCGCTCTTCCACATGATCTACAGTGGCTACAGGCCAGATCGGCAAGATAATCCAGAGGTCGTAGCGTTTGCAGCAACCGGCAACACGCCCGATGCGCAGGCGCGGCGGAAGCTCGGAGGCACCCTTGCAAAATACACCTTCCCTCAAGACCCGACCGTCCGTGGATCAGACCCGACCCTCGAGGCAATTCTAACAGATATCCGGCTGCACAACGCAAAGCAGAACGGAGAAGACGAAAACGACCTCGACATCGCCAAGTGGCTTCTCCCTATGGCGTTCCCTGAAGGGTCACCTATGCATCCGGCTTACGGAGCCGGGCACGCGACAGTGGCGGGAGCCTGCGTCACGTTGCTGAAGGCATTTTTCGCGATGTCGCGCTTCAACCCGAAAACGGGTCTGGTCGAACCGGTCTACTTGGTCAAACCGACTGAAGGAGCTCTTGTTCCCGATTGCGGCACCAATCTGGACGATACGGACATCGACTTGCTCAGCGTCGCTATTCCTGAAGGTCTGACCCTCGAAGGTGAGCTGAACAAGCTGATGTGGAACATCTCGAACGCTCGCAACATTGCCGGCGTCCATTACTACACCGACTACATCGAATCGGCCTTGCTTGGTGAGGCGATCACCATCGGGCTGCTGCGCGAACAAATGCTCACTTACCATGAAGACGAGCAGGTCACCATGACGGTGCCTTTGCTCGTAGAGCGAACGCTGCCGGCAGCGCTTCGGAATGGAAGCGTCATCGGTAAGCACCAAAAGGTCAGTGCGGTCGTGATCCGGTCAGACGGAACGCTTGAGGCCACTGGCCCGACCCCGGGCCGGTCTGCGGCCTGATCCTCCCGGCGGCAAACCGGTTCCAAGAGAATTTGTGGTCTTTTTCACATCAACTGGGATCGGTTTGTCCGCTGAAAGATCTGATCCCGCGCCCTTTTCTTATTCATCTGCAAAGCATCTGGAGACGACCATGCTCATCGCTAAAGGCTCCTTCAAGGGAGACTCAGGACACACTCTTGAAGGCACCTTCACCCTTATCCGCCAGGCAGATGGGACCATCGCCTTCGAGACAGACGAGGGCTTCAAGTTCGATGGTTCCCCAAATCCCGGATGGGCACTTTATACCGGTGTCCCGGGTAACGATCAGGACCCAGCCGTTCACGCTGACATGGTTCGTACCAGGTTCGGAAGCCTTCCAGGCGGAGCACTTGACGAACAGAACGAGGTCACTGGCAAGCAGTTCGCGACCATTCCGGCGGAGGCCGATCTAAGCGCCTACGACACAATCATCCTTTGGTGTTTCACTTTCCCTACGACCTTAGGACACGGAAAGATCGAGGCGGTCTGACCGATGGACGTGAAGCAGGATGAAGAGCTCTTTGTTGAACTTGGGAAAGAGCTTGCAACGCGGTTCATCGAAGCAATGGCCAGAATACTTCACGAGAGCCAACTCGTGGATTTCGACCTGGATGCGATCAGCCAGAGACAAAAAGATCTGCTGCAAGACTTGAGCTTTTTCGGCATCATCGAGTTCGAAGCTCGCGATGGGCTGTTCGTCGGACCACGTCGTTTCGATCCACAGCCTGCGTTCAAATCGCGATTAGCAAACGGCGCCGAGACCCTGTGCATCGGGAACGCCCAAATCCATGCTTTCGAGGATGATCAGCTTTGGGCGGCGATAGAACGCGCCCGCCGCAGCACCCGCGCGAGCGAACCATCGAACTGACAACGGCTAAGCTCGAAGCGTTGTCGTAGCGCTATCCACGGCCCAAAGAAGTTAAGGGAAAACCAGATGCCAATCTTTATTGAAATCGCACTTGGACTTGTCTTTTTCTATCTTTTGATGAGCCTGACTTGCACAACCTTCAACGAACTACTCGCCAATGTCCTGCGCTTACGCGCCAAGGTTTTGTACGAGGAGCTTCAGCGTTTGCTTGACGATCCTTCTGTTCGCACACGGTTTTGGAACAACGGGTTGATCCGTTCTTTGTGTCGCGAATGCGACACGGTCACCGGCCGACAAGCGCCAAGCTATCTGAGTGGAGAAACCTTCGCGCAAGCGTTAATTCAGGCATCCTCAAATGGGTCCCAGGCAGAAGGTGGCTCCGACCGCATCAGCGACACAATCGAAGAGGGTTCCCTTCTGAAAGAGGCAGTCACAAGCCTGGAAAACGCAGTCGTTTCCCAAGCACAGTCTTTGGAAAGCGCCATTGCAAATTGGTTTGACACCGTGATGGAACGAACCTCTGGGATCTATGTGCGACGCATGCAATGGGTTTCGTTTGGTGTCGCACTCACCATTGCGCTGGCGACAAACGCCAACACGTTCTCTGTGGCGCAGGCGCTTTGGCAAGACGACGCACTTCGTGCACAAGTCTCGCAGGCAGCTGAGCAGTACGTCGCGGCAGTGCCGCCCTTGGTTGAGGAACGCCTTGAGGAAAGCACCCTTACCGAGCTTGCTGCGGCTGTTGAGGCGGAGTTGGAGACAATCTCTGAGGACTTGCGACCGTTTCCCCTGGGGTGGACTGGAATTTGGGATGAGGACGATGGGTTCGGGACAAAGATTGGCAAGGTCATTGTGCAGGTTCCTGGCATTGTCATCACAGCATTGGCGATGACGCTCGGAGCGCCCTTTTGGTTCGACCTTCTCCAGAGGTTTATGCACCTGCGCTCTGCGGGACGTAAGCCGCAGAGCAGCGCCACTGGGACCTGACGCACGAGGTCTGCTTCCGTGACATCGTGGGCGCGCGGCCGCTCACCTTTGCGCCGCAACGGTTTCGGTCAACATCGCTGGGATCGGAGGCTAAGGCCCCGTTTACACTCTGGCACCACACAAGAGGCTGGTTACTGGGCCAAGTGGCATGGGGTCAGCCTGTCGACAGTTTGCGGCTCTCGCGACGGCCGTTTCTGCCCTGGTACCACCAAGTTGCGAAGCCTTCCGTGGTGGCTTTGTGAGGCCCACTACGCATAGAGACCAGCCGCACCATTCTGGGCAACGATCGCGTTATTATGGTCCGGTTTTACTCTAACGAAAGGTCACGGCGCTAAGATGAGAAAAAGTCTCGTCAGTGTGAGTAACCGATGTCACCCGCCAACACCGCCGCCCTTGATATTGTCAGCCTTCGCAAGAGTTTCAGCGAACCAGCCGTGAACGATCTATCGCTGAGGGTGCATGCGGGTGAATTTTACGCCCTGCTCGGGCCGAACGGCGCTGGAAAGACAACGACCCTGCGCATGGTCGCCGGCTTACTCGAGGCCGATGCTGGGTCAGTGACAATCTGCGGCATTACTGCTTTTGCCGAACCCATTGCGGCAAAGAAGATTCTGGCCTGGGTGCCTGATGAACCCATGGTCTATGACAAGCTCACACCGCTAGAGTACCTTGAGTTCGTAGCCGGCCTTTGGAGCATGGATGGGGATTTCGCCCGCTTCAAAGCTGATAGCCTGCTCGACGCCTTTGGTCTCAGCGCTCACGCGAACGATCGCTGTGGCGGCTTCTCGAAAGGCATGCGTCAGAAAGTGGCGCTTGCAGGTGCCTTGATCCATGAACCGCGCCTGATCATCCTCGACGAGCCACTCACCGGACTTGATGCAGGCTCAGCGCGACAGGTGAAGCAGGTGCTCTCCGGCCTGGTTGCTGACGGCGTGACGGTCATCATGACGACGCATATCCTTGAGGTTGCGGAGCGCATGGCCGACCGGATTGGAATTATCGCTCAAGGACAACTGATTGCGGAAGGAACACTGGAAGAGTTACGCGCGCGCGCGAGCGCTGATGGCAACTCGTTAGAAGATATATTTCTTGAGATCGTCGGCGGCGGGCACGACAACACGATAACATCCACAGATGCATTCCGCGGCGATGAGAAAGCGGCATGAGCGCGGCAACAGCACCCTGGGCGTTGAGCCGCTTTTCGCAGCATGAGTTGCGACTGGCTTGGCGTGACTGGGCCTGGATGTTTTCAGGCTGGCGGAACACCAGTTTAAGGCGGGCGCTTATCGGAATGGGCGTCTTCTACGCGGTTCTGCATGGGATCGCGTATGTTGTCCTCTCACCGCACATGGCCGAAGGGATCGTGCTTGACCAAACCGCGTTGGCGGTGATCTCGGTCACCGTTCTCCTTAGCTTTACCATGATGCTGTCGCAGGCCATGGAATCGGTGACGCGGGCATTCTACGCCCGTGATGACCTTGACCTAATCCTATCGTCACCCGCGCCCTCCCGTGACCTGTTTTTGGTCCGCATCTCCATGATGGCCGTGACCAGTTGGGCAATGTCGGCGTTGGTCATTTCACCGTTCTTGAATGTCGCAGCCGCCCTCGGCGGGGAACGTTGGCTTGCAGGCTATTTGGTACTTCTCGCGGTCTCTTTGACCGCGACCGGGGCAGGCGTGCTCATCACTCTCGCGCTTTTCAGAACGGTGGGGGCCCAGCGCACCAGGCTCATGGCGCAGGTTCTGGCGGCCGTCGTCGGCGCAGCTTTTCTTATTGGGATGCAGGTGGTTGCGATCCTATCCTTCGGGTCCATGTCCCGGTTCACACTTTTCGACGCCGAGTTCCTTGCTGACTATGCACCAGTTTCTGCATCTGCGTGGTGGCTCCCCGCTCATGCGGTGGCCGGACAAACATGGGCAGTTCTTGTGTTCGTAACTGTTGCATTGGCCTTTTTCGCCGGTGGCGCTTGGTGTGGGTCCGTTCAGTTTCGCCGTATTGCCGTGATGGCCCTCGGCGTCGCCGAAAAGACCCCACGTGGACGACAGCTGGAGCGGACGTTTCGCAGCTATACGGCACTTGGCGCACTTGTTCACAAAGAGTTGAAGCTTGTCGGCCGCGATCCGTGGCTCGTCTCCCAAACCCTGATGCAGGTGCTTTATCTGATTCCGCCCGCCGTGATGCTTTGGATCAGCTTTGGCCAGAACGCTGAGATATCGGTATTGGTAGCACCGGTCATTGTCATGGCCGTCGGGCAGCTTGCGGGCGGGTTGGCTTGGCTGACGATCAGCGGAGAAGATGCCCCCGATCTGATTGCGACAGCTCCCGTCTCTACCCTCACCAGATTGTGGGCAAAGGTTTTAGCAGTGCTGACGCTTATCGCCGCCGTACTGCTGCCAATTAGTATCGCACTATCAGTGATATCGATATGGGGCGCAGTGGTTACCTTCATCGGCGGTATGCTGGCTGCCGGCAGCGCGATCCTTATTCAGCTATGGTTCCGTGCACAGGCAAAACGCACAACCTTTCGCAGGCGGCAGGTCGCCTCGAAGGCCTCGACGCTCGCAGAAGCTGCAGCTTCTATAGCCTGCGCTGGTGGTACGGCACTCGTCGCGGCGGGGAGCCCACTGGTGCTTATTCCTACTGTCCTGCTCCTGCTTGTGCTCGGTGTGTCATGGAGCATGAGACCCAAGCGCGGCGCGAACGTGTAACAGGTTTGCGCGGCCGTCTAGTAGACACCCGAGTTCCACCGCATCGGGCATGAAGCATGCTGATGGCGAAATCCTTTGCACTGGACGCAATCCATTAAGCGCATGCTAATGCTAAGTTTATTCTGGCTCACCCGATAAACCAATCCTTGTCGCGAACGCACCTATGACCCTGCCATAATTCACGGGAGGACCTGATGTGCGTTTTGCGTGTACGGCGAAAAATAACCTTCGCCCTAGCAGCTTTGAGCCTCTGGTTGATACCAGCGGCTGCGACAGCCGAAACACTGGTGCTTGGCTCGGTCAACGAAAACATCCGTAAGCATCTGGAGCACTTCGCGCCACTTGCTGTCTATTTGGAAGAGGTCCTCGCTGAAGACGGGATCACGGATGTCGAGGTGTCGGTGCTTCCAGACTCCGATAGCATGGCCCTTGCGCTACAAAGCGGAGACGTTGACCTCTACTTCGATAGTCCGCTCGTTGCCGCACGCGTGGCAAGGCTTTCGGGTGCCGAGCCCTTCTTGCGGCGCTGGAAGGACGGCGTCGCCGAGTACCATGCGATGTTTGTGGTCCGAGCCGACAGTCCCTTCGAAACGCTCGATGATCTTCAAGGGGCGGTCGTTGGTTTTCAAGAGCCTGATTCAACGTCTGGATTCATGCTTCCAGCGGCGATGTTAAAGACCACAGGCTTACACATTCGCGATGTATCTGCCGATGAACACAGCGTCGACGAATCCGAGGTTGGTTACATCTTCACCGGACATGACCGTAACACCGTGGCCTCGCTAGCGCGCGGTACGATCGATGCAGGTGCCACTGACCCTCGGGGATTGGAATGGCTCGAAGCGGCCCGCCCTGGCGAGTACCGTGTTCTCGCACGCAGCATCAACGTGCCCCGGCAGATTGTCGTCCGTCGGGGAGACCTCAATCTAGTGATTGCGGGACGCGTCTCGTTCGTCCTGCAAGATATGGCCAACTCGGTCGCCGGCAAACAAACGATGATGCTGTTCAATGAAACCACGCGATTTGATCCGTTCCCGCTCGGCGTCGAGGCAACTTTTGGCCCAATCTATGAACGGCTCGACCAGCTTGAACAGCTGGGCGTCATGTGACCCTTCGAAGAGTCTGAGCTTAAGCCATGTCTAGTTATCGCTCGCAGTTCACCCGCGAGGCCAATTTTGGCCTTGCTCGCCGCCTCATGGTGGTTCTTTCGTCAGTCATTTTGCTCGGGGCGATTGCAGTTCTATCGATCAGCGTTTTCGTTCAAAAGCAGATGATCGAAGATCGGCTTAATATGAATGCGATCCATCTGGCATCTCTTATCAAGGAAGTCTCGATCCCTGCTATCTTACGGAACGACCCAGCCTCCCTCGATGTCTTTTTCGAAGAGCTCGAATCTCGCTCGGATATCGTATCGGTATCGATCGTCGATCCGGAGGGTTGGCTTTGGAAATCTGGAGGTGCCGAGGCCGCTGCATGGCTTGCACCCGTGGACGATCCGTTCCTGCGCGAAGCGATTGTGGCGCAAGAACCGCGGCAAACGCTTGGGGAAAACTACCTCCATCGCGCAGGACCGATCGCCGTAGCAGGCGACGTTATTGGCTTCCTCAACCTTCGCGTTGCGCGCGCGCCCATCGAACAGGAGCTTCGGGGTCTTTGGGTAAGTACGGCAGCCATCAGCATTGCTTGCGTCATAGTTGGTCCGCTCATCGCCTGGGTAATAGCGCGACGCCTGAGCGAACCTCTTCTCAGGCTTCAAGAGGCGAGTCGACGTGTTGCTAGTGGAGACTTTTCTCACCGTATAGAGAGCCACTCCAATGATGAGTTTGGCCTCGTCGCTCAATCGTTCAACAATATGCTCGACGAACTACATAGCTCGTTCCTTGAGACAAAACGTGTGGCTTACGAGGACAAGCTAACGGGGGTGCCCAACCGCAGCTGGCTAAGTTTGCAGATCGAGAACCTGACCAAAAGGACCGATCCAGAGGATCAGTTTGCCGCCCTTTTTCTCGATGTCGATAGGTTTAAGGAGGTTAACGACACGCACGGCCACCACGTGGGTGACATGCTCCTGCGGGCCTTTACCGAACGATTGCGCAATCAAATGCAGGAGCTAGGGCTGAAACCTACCGGCGTCCGAGTTCACAAGAAGCAAGGACTTCTTTTCGAGCAGGGTGAGGCGCTCCTTTCCCGGTTAGGTGGCGATGAGTTCACGATTCTGGTCGATGGTGGAAAATCTCAAGATCTTGCCAGGTCCATCGTTGCAGCAATGGAAAAGCCCTTCGCGCTTGATGGGCTAAACTTGAAGGTCTCAACAAGCATCGGGATCGCGCTGTTCCCCGACCACGCGACTTCGCGTGAACACCTGCTGAAGTGCGCGGATGTCGCAATGTACCAGGCAAAGAACGATGTGCGTGGCACGTTCGCTGTCTATGACCGCGATAAGCACAAAGAACTGCTCGCGCGAAGCCAGATGGAAAAGGACATTGACCGCGCCGTTGCCAACGATGAGTTCGAATTGTTTCTGCAGCCGAAGTTTGACGTTGCCAGCGAAGAACTGGTGGGTGTGGAGGCGTTGATCCGCTGGAACCATCCTGAGAGAGGGTTTGTGCGTCCGGACGACTTTCTACCAGTTACAGCTGCTATGGGTTTGATGCCGAGGGTCGGCCAAATAATGGTTGGCAAAGCAATTCGCGTTGCAGCAGAAATCAATCAAGGGCGCGGCAAACCCATCACAATGGCCGTCAACATTGCCAGCGAGGAGTTGCTTGCGCCAGGTTTTGCCGATCGCCTGAAGAGCCAACTGGAAGACAACAGCCTCGATCCAAGATTGCTCGAAGTGGAGATCACCGAGGGCACTGCCATGGAGCAGAACGACCTGGTTGAGCACAATATCGACCTGCTTCGGGAACTGGGTGTGAAGCTGGCCGTCGACGATTTTGGTGTGGGCTATTCCAACCTAGGCCGGCTCAAGACGCTCGCCTTCGATACGTTGAAGATCGATCGGGGCTTGATTATGGACGTCGCCACCGACGACGCTGCCCGAGGTCTGTTCCAGACGGTTGTCGATATGGCGAAGGTACTGCACGCAGACGTGGTCTCCGAAGGGGTTGAGACACCCGAGCAACTCGCTTTCCTTCAAGAGCGAGGGGTGCAGACCTATCAAGGGTACTATGGCGGAAGGCCCATGCCGCTTGGCGAATTCAAACAGCTGGTGGTGGAATCTGACTCGCAGAACAGGCCAGCCGAGGTGCTAAAACTGGTATCGTAAGCGCTCGCGTCTCACTACGTCGCCTTGGGCTGATCATGTTTGTTATGACGAGGTGACCGCACCAAGCGCGGATCATGCGTTAGTCGGTAGAACTTCCATAAGAATAGATCATCGTTTGCAGGTACTGGTTTGCCTAAGGATCTGGTTCCATGCGTCCTGGCCGATAATTTGCGGCTTCTCTAGCGCTGTTTCGGGAACCGGCGCCCACATGCCCAGCGCATGATACGAGCTGATCTGATTGTATTGGCGCAACCTAACGTTGATGACGATCTGGGCCTGTCTTAAGCCGGGTCCACGCACCAGATTTGGTTGGGTTATCGTGGCCTGAGACGGATCACTGAAGCATCAAGCTGATAGCGGCGTGGGCGTTCGCCATACAATCGATCCACTGGATCGATTACTTGCCTGTCTCATTATGCCGACGCGAAAGCTGCGAACGGCCTATCCTGAAAAAATTTTTGCGCCAGTTGTAGTAGGCCGTGTCGCCGACCCCAGCGCACTGACACGTCGATGGCACAGTTTTAGGGGGCCAAGACACGATTGGCCGTTGCGCAATGCAGCTGCGCCTATCGCCATTTCAAACTGGTCAAATTGGTCAGGTTCATTATTGTGCCGACTTAGGCTAGCTACCTCATTTATACTCAACAGCCTGAAGGCCCGGACCATCCCATGGAGGCAGCAAAGAGCCCCGAAAAAACGCCTGTCGAAATGATGGACGATTACCTTTGGCGCCGGATCAGGCGTACACATGGCAGTACCAAGGGCCATGCCTGGGAGTTGTATTTTGCAGCTGTAGATGCGGTGAAGGCAGAGACCGAAGCGCGCGGTCTGCAGTTTCTGAGTTTCTCCAGCTACGATTATCTTGGCTTGTCGCAGGACGCGTCGGTTCAGGCTGCCTCAGTCCACGCCATAGCCGATCACGGAACCGGCGTACTCGGTTCGCGTATTGTTGGTGGCGAGCGGTTGCTTCATCGCCAACTCGAAAGTTCGCTCGCCAACTTTGTTGGTAAAGAAGCCGCACTGGTCTTTGTCAGCGGCTACGTAACCAATGAAACGCTTTTAAGTACGCTGCTGCAAACCAAGGATCTCATCCTGTACGATGAACTGAGCCACGCCAGTATCATGGCGGGCATCAACGGCTCGCGGGCAACGTGCATGGCGTTCAGACACAATGACAATGCGCATTTGCGCAGCCTTCTGCGAACTGAGCGGGCGAGTTACAGGCGCTGTCTAATCGTCACCGAGGGCTTGTTCAGCATGGACGGCGACATCCCAGACTTGCCAGACATGATTGCTCTCAAGAGCGAATACGATGCGTGGTTGATGCTTGATGAATCCCACTCACATGGTGTTTTGGGGAATGCTGGGCGGGGAATCTGCGACCACTTTGGCATTCCAACCGATGACATCGATCTGGTGGTGGGTACACTTTCCAAGGCATTTGGATCATGCGGGGGTTTTATCGCAGCCGACCGGAGCGTCTGCGAGGCTCTGCGGCTTCTGCTTCCAGGGTTTGTCTACTCGGTTGGCCTACCGCCAGCCGTCGCTGCATCGGCAGATGCCGCCGTACGGAAAGCGATACAAGAACCCCATCGCGTTTGCCGTCTTGCCGAACTTACAAAGCGGCTGAAAAACGGCTTGCAAGAAAATGGGTTCGATACCGGCTCATCGTTTGGGCGTGGAATTGTCCCGGTGTATTTTCGGAACGATGCGGACACCATAGATGCATCTCGATACCTGATGAAGCACGGTATTTTTGCGCCGCCGGTTGTTCGCGTTTCGGTGCCGAACTCCCGTCCACGCATACGGTTCTTTGTGACAGCGCATCACACAGAGGCCGAGATTGATAGGGCGGTGCAGGCCCTTGCCAGTTCCGGGTTGGTGCCGAACCGGGCAAAGGTCGAGGCCATCTAAAGCTCGAAGCCATATCGCTGGGCATACTCGGCCCAATGGTCGCGGACGGCTTTCTTCTCATCGGGCGACAGACCATGGTCTGTTGGTGTGTATCCGCAAATACTCTCCAAAACCGCAGAATGTTTCGGATCGGCGGTGCGCGACCTTTCAAGCGAGAAGCAATCATACAACGTCCGCAACACGCCTTCCGGATCCCTTGCCAAATCGTGGTGCTTGACGATGTGCAGCCTGTCTTCCGCGATATGATGGCTTTCACTGTCGTAACGCCGGTAGAGCTCGGGCAGCGTGTGCAGAATTATCTGATCAATCTGCTGCTGATTTAGGGAATCTGATTGAAAGGCCTGAAAGCTCAACATGTGCGCCATCATGGTGCGCATTGAGCCAAATATCTCGTAAGGATGCCGCACCATGTGGACGAAGCGGGCCTTGGGAAACAGCGAGACAAGTGTCTTGATACGAGCCATATGCGTTGGGTTCTTGAGAACTAGGTTGCCGTCTTTCTGATCGGCCTGAACCTTCATCAATAATCTCAGCCAGGGCTGCACCCAACGGTTTTCACCCTCAGCAAACGCCCTCGAAAAGACATGCCTTCCATCACGTTTGTAGGCCTGCAGGGGAAAGCCAAAGAAAGCGTATGGAGATCCATCGCCAAGCGCGTTGATCGCAAACTCATCTTCTTGAGGTGCCTCAAGGTCAAACCGCATGGCGTCAAAGCCTCGGGTATCGGGGAATAAAGTTGCTAGCGGGGAGCGCAGCAGCCTGTACGACAGCCAAAAGTGGTTCGGCGCCATCACCTGATAGGTCGTTGCGCTGGAGTGCCGAGGGTCGGCTAAAAGTAGCTCGTGCATGGCTGTGGTCCCCGTCCGCCAGTGACCGATAACGAAAATGGGGTCTTGGGGCAGATTGGCAGCGTCAGAAATCGCGTCACCCGAAGACTTTGCGAGAAGCGTAAGGAGCGAGTTCATCGTTGCTATGGGGAACAGCAAAAGGGCACGGGGCAAACGATTTGCCGAAATGGCCCATTGGTTCTGTGAAAGCAGGCCCAACCAACGCCCCAGCGTTATGCCGTGCCATATCGTCGGCGTCGAAACCTTCCACGCTTTGTGCGGTTGATCATCAGATGGTGCGAGATGGCGGGACACTCAGGATCTATTGGCGCTGAACAAAAATTGTAGCTGACCTACCACAGTACAACAGAAATACACGCAACGAAGGCAGGGTCATACCCGCACCGCCGATGGCGCTACGCTTTTGTTTAATCATGCTAAAAGTCTCGTCGCCGCCACATATTGAGGGAAACTGAAGCCTGTGAACACACCGCTTCGCGTTTGATCTGGGAAGTCTATGGGAGTAGCAATCCTTGATTGAGTGTTAAGGAATCGAAGGGTGCCAATACAATGTCAATAAGCAGATTTTCAGCGGCTGCAGTCATCGCTCTTGGCACAGCCACCAGCGCTTACGCAGCCGACCCGGTTGTCGGGTTTGCACCTACCGGCTTCAGTTGGGAAGGCTTTTACGTCGGTGCTTTCGTCGGTCACACTTTCGGTAGTGACCTGGACGCAAATCCTCTTCATATCGCAGCGGAAGTCGATCGCGACATTGAGGGCTTCATCGCCGGTATCGGCGGCGGATATCGCTGGCATTTTGCCAATGACGTCGTGTTTGGTTTGGGGCTATCCATTCCTCTTTACGCGGAAGAGGGAACCCTTAGAACTGCGGCAGCAGGCGGCTTGAGTTATGCTGACCCGGAATTCGCTTACACCGTGAATGCGCACCTCGGCCTCGCCTATGGGCAGTTTCTTCCCTACATTCACGCTGGTATCGGGCAAACATTCGTCGAAGGTGGAAGCCGGACTTTGAACCAATCGACGGATGAAGCCCATCTGGTCGCAACGGTCGGTGCGGGACTTGGCTATAAATTCACGCAAAATTGGAACGCTCGTATCCAATACAACTACATTTTTGCATCTGATGAAGATTATACAATACCCGCCAGTGTCGGGTTCCCCGGCGGGAATGAGTTTGGATGGGACGGTAGCTCTGTTTTCGTGATGATTGAGTATCAATTCCCTACCGGAGGTCTGTTCTGACGGTCATTATCGGGCGCGCTCGTGCGCCCTTTATGACCGCTCTGCCTCAAGCATGTTCTGCTTGAGGTTCTCGTAGCACTTGGACCTGTGGCGCTCGGTTCTCTCAATCGGTATCCGCTTCAATACCCTCGTTCTGTTTTGGCGGCCGCACTGATCATCATGGTCGGTGCGGCCGTCTTGATTCCCAGGCTCGAATTTCGCAGCGAGTTGGTCGATTTCGTCGAGACGTCGGTGGGCGACAACAGTGATTACGCTTTCCGCCAGACTTTTGCCACGCTCGAAATCACTATCAGTTCTGACAGCTATGAAGCAGTTCCGATCGAACCCGCACGGCAGCTGCACACCGCGATGCTGCGCATGGATGGCGTCGTACAGATCATCTCGCCGTTTCGCTTTTTTTTCCCGACGCTTGATGGACAGTGGAAGCCCGTCCTGCCGCTCAACGTCGATGCGTCCAATCTAACCGGGGGTATGACCGAGGGTCAGCGAGCGTTGTTGGGGCCTCTTCTGCAGCCCGACCGCAACCTTGTTCGCCTGCTCGCCGTTATCGATCAGACAAACTACCAATCCATCGCAGATGCGGTCTCTGATCTCTCAAGCCAGCTTCGCGCCGACGGACCAGTTGAGATCTTCGTTGGCGGCCTCGCACCTGCATTTGAAGATCTTCCTGACCTTATTGCACGCGATCAGACCAAAACCCTCCTTCTCAGTCTGTTGTTTGGCTTCACGGCGGCGCTTTGTTTGCTGCGCGATATCCGTATTGCAGCACTCATCGTTGCCCCACCCCTATTCACTCTCACGGTGGTTCTCGGGGTCTTGGCGCTTTTTCAAGTCCCCATCACTGTTCTGACCATCTCCGTCACCACTCTGTTGCTTGTCGTAGGGGTAGCCGATGCGCTGCACCTGTATGTGAGTTGGGTCCGCGATTCATATGACCGCACCGATCCGGTTTCAGCAATGACACAAACCTTGTCGACAATGACGCCGGTTATTGCGCTTACGACGGGCACGACTGGTGTCTGCTTCCTTGCAGTTGGTTTTGTCGGCTCCGACGAGTTATCGCGACTTGGCTTTATCGGCGCGCTAGGATGCTTGCTGCAGTTTTTTTCACTGTCCACACTCTGGCCCGCGATCCTGTTAACCGTTGGGAAACGCTCCCGGGGCCAGCAAAATCTGAGCGCACTTTTCCATAACTACTCGCCATTTCTGTTCGGACGCGGCCGATCAATGGTATTCGTTATGGTAAGCCTCTTGATCTTGGCTGGCTTGGTACTCGGACAGTCTCAGCTGCACGCGCGGCTCGCATTTTCCGATATCCTGCCGCAAAATGATGGAACTTCTTTTTTGCCTTCGGGTTCCGATGATCATATCGAACCGCTGATACCGATCCAATTGGCGTTGGAGTTTGATCATGAAGTGACGTTGCTCAACGCTTCAGGTTGGGAAGCATTAGTGGCACTCGAGCGCCGAGTTCGGACTGCAGGACTTGTTGTCCTGTCGCCCAATCTTTCTTTAGATGCCCTATCCGAAAGCCAGAGGAACAGTGCGCTAACGTTGGCTGGCCGCGCGAACCCCTTCTCTGGTTCAGACGCCTTAATCAATGTGAACCGGCCAGCACTGGTATTGATGGTACCGTCAACCACCGACATCGTGAGCCTGACCGATCAGCTGTTCGAAATTGCGGAGACCTTAAAGTCGACCCATCCGATCGCCGGTATAGATTTCAATCCGTTCATCTTAAGCCTATCCGAACGCACGCAAGCTGTGGTGTTTGATCTTCGCAACAACGCCGTTCTCGCGATGTTGTTCGCTGTCCTTACCTTGACCATGCGGCTGAAAAGTTGGCGATTTGGCTTGTGCCTCCTGGTGTGTAATGCCTTGCCGGTCATGGCCGTATTGGCCCTTGCACATTGGTGTTTCGACGGGGTTGGGATCGAAGTCGCAATGGCCGCGACGATCGCGTTCGGCGTGGCTCTCGATGACTCCATTCACACGGTAAGTGCCCTCAAGCGCATTGAAGGTACCTGGGACGAACGGAACTTGAAAGCGGCACTTAAACAGGTCGGCCCGGTTTTGATAACAACAACGGGCATCCTAACAGCGGGGATGTGTGCAATGTTCTTCAGCGACTTCCCGCCGGTTGAGCGCTACGGTCTTGCAATCATCGGTGCTCTTTTGATCGCACTGTTTTGCGACCTGATCCTCTTTCCGGCGCTGGTGCGTAGCGTCTTCTGGTTGCGGAAGCGAGATCATGAACGAGCTTGAGATCCGCCCGGTTCGTTCGGATCGCGAGTTCCGGACTTTTCTCCAGCTTCCAAGGCGTTTGTACAAAAAGTTCCCTCACTACTGTCCGCCGCTGGATTATGATCGGCGGCAAATTTTCGACCGGAGGCACAATCCATTTTTCACGCATGGGACCGCCGAGTATTGGATCGCCTACAGGGGGAGAAATGCGGTGGGCCGAATAAGTGCACAGATAGATGACCTACACGCCCAGGTTGGCGAAGCTGATCTTGGTATGTTTGGTGCCTTCGATGCGACCGACGACACCACCGCGACAGCATCCTTGCTTGATGCAGCTTGCAGGTGGCTAGCACAGCAGGGCAAAACGAGAGTTCGCGGTCCGTTTAATCTGTCGATCTCCGCAGAGAGCGGCTTGTTGGTGGAGGGCCAATCTGAACCGGCGATGGTTCTGTATCCATGGCACCCACCCTATTTACGCGACCATCTTGTCGCCGCGGGTTGGGAGGTTGAGCGACAGTTGCTTTCCTACTGTTTGGATCGCAGCGACGAAGCACGACAGAAGAAGAAAATGGTTCGGCAACAAGCCTCTCTTCCGGCAGGCTTCAAGATGCGCCCACTGAACCCGTCTCGGGGCCTCGATGAGTTCTTGGAACTCGGCACCATTTACAACAGCGCGTGGCGTGGCAATTGGGGGTTCGTGCCGATGAACGAAGCGGACATTGCGGGCCTAAGGGATGCCATGCGGCCTGTACTCAGGCCCGATAATGGCATCGTCGTTGAGAAAGATGGGCGCCCTGTTGCGTTCACCATCATTCTTCCAAACATCATGGAATACGTTACGAGCTTTGGCGGCCAACTATCTGTTCTTAAAGCGCTTAAACTGCTGTGGCGTATCAAGCTTGGGCAGCCTCAATATGGTCGAACCGTATTGGCCGGTATAGAGCCAGAGTTTCAAGGTGGGTCTACCGGTGCGGCCATCGTGATGTCGATGATGGGAGAGTTCTTGCGGCTCGCTAAAAAATATAACGGCAGCGGAATTGAGTTTGGATGGATTGTGGAGGACAACCGACGGACCTTGGCGGCCATGTCCTATTTCGGAGGGCGCCTTACGAGACGTTTTGAAGTCTTTCAGCGGGAGATCGGCGAGGCCGTTCCGCGGCAACATCCAAATGCTCAGGTTCCGACATGACTAAGACCGACAAGGCCGACGCATCTTCGCAATTATCGCGTGAGGACGTACAGTCGGCTGTGGTGGAAACCATCATCTCTGAGGGTATGGTCGAAGCCAGCAAGGTCACACCCGACGCAACAATTGAGAGCCTGGAGATCGAATCGATCGAGTTCGTTATGATCCTCAATGGGCTCGAAGAGCGCTTCGATATCTATGTTCCGGTCGATGAAGACCTTACCGCGATCAAAACCGTGGAGGGCCTTGCCGCCGAAATTCATCGCCGTCTGAATGAAAACGATGCCTCAGAAACCTGAGCCGATTGCGGTTCTAGGCTTCGGATGCATAAGCGCTCTAGGGCTTGAAATCGATCAGATGCGCGCTGCGCTCCGTGCAGGTCGCGACGGTGTGTCTGAGGTTGATTTCAAGTTGCTGAGGGGTGGCCACGTTTCAATAGCGGCACAAATCACTGACTTCTTACCTGATGAACATTTCAGCAAAAGAGAGCTCAATACACTCGACAGGTTTGCAGCACTTGCGCTGGTTGCAGCACAGCAGGCCGTTGAAGACGCGAATATCGACGCAGGTCAGCTAAAGGGGCCAAAGACCGCGGTTATAGTCGGCTCAGGCATTGGGGGACAAACAGCCCTGGATCAGGGCTATGAGGCTGCTTTTTCCGACAAGCCACAGCGGTTTGATCCGACATTGGTTCCAAGGATCATGGTCAACGCCGCCGCGTCGAACATCGGTATGCGGTATGGCTGCACCGGACCGGTCTTGGCGCTCTCAACCGCGTGCGCCTCGGCAACCCAATGTGTTGGTCTCGGTCTTGAGATGCTCCGGTCTGGCCAGGTAGATTTGGCTGTCGTGGGTGGGGCAGAGGCGATGGCAACGGCCTACAGCTTGCGCACCTGGGAAGCATTACGTGTCCTCACTCCAGACCGATGCCGTCCATTTTCCCGCAAGCGCAATGGAATGGTCCTCGGCGAGGGAGCAGGCATTTTCGTCCTGCAACGCCTGAGCAACGCTGTCGAACAAGGCTTCGAGCCAAAAGCCCTTTTGACCGGCTACGGCACATCAAGTGATGCAGTTGATTTGCTGCGCCCCGATGCTGAAGGAGCAGCTCGCGCAATGACATCGGCTCTGACGTCGGCCGCGTGCAAGGCTGAGCAGATTGATTATATCAATGCTCACGGAACCGGGACGCTGGCGAACGATGCCAACGAGACCTCGGCGATCAAGTTGGCGTTTGGTGACCATGCGGCGAAGCTTGCTGTGTCGTCCACCAAAGCGATGCATGGGCATGCGATCGGCGCAGCGGGGGCCATCGAACTTGCTGCGACCCTCATCGCGTTGCAGGACCAGTTCGCGCCCCCTACCATCAACTGGGTTGAACGGGACCCGACCTGCGATCTCGACTACGTCCCCAATCAAAGTCGCGACATGTCTATAGAGCGCGCTCTATCGAACAGTTTCGCATTCGGCGGCATCAACGCCTGTCTCGTCGCCGAACGCTGGAAAGCGTAGGCTGTGTCCGGCCACGTTATCCCGGCGCACATGCCAAACGGTCAGTCGGAAGTCACGATAACCGCTGACGATCGCAAGGCCCTCGAGATCATCTGTGCAAGTGGAGACGACACCTCATCATTGACCGTGATTGTCCTTTCGCGCGCTCTTGCCCCGGCACTTCACGCCTATGCCCGGGCAAGCGGCGCATTCGTGTACCTAAGCGGATACGCGTTTCAGTTTGACGGCGGAGCAATTGAAGACCGTCTGAGCATTCTATGGAAAGCTGAACCAACAACCCGTTCTGACGAACTAAACCTCAAGGTCAGTGGCAAGCTAAAAAATGGACAACCGTTTGTCAGGGGTAAGATGACATTCGGCTTTTTCTCAACGGAACGTCCAGCCGAACGATGAACCTTGGGTCGACTTTACGCCAGACGTTGGAAGTCACCGGAGATCAGGTGGAAGCCTACTTGGCGCTATCGGACGATCAGAACCCTATCCACATTGATCAGGGCCTGGCCGAGAGGTTCGGATTTTCAGGCATCGTTGTTCCCGGTGGCTTGATTGCGATACTGGTTGGGGACTTTGTGCATGCCGCGTTCAAACCAACGGCGATACAGGCCTTCAAAGCCCGATTTGTTCATCCACTGGTTCTGGGAACAGCGATCGAAGTCTACAGTCGGGTGGTTAAACAGAGCAAACAGGCTGACGGCTGCAACCTTACGATAGTACGCCTGAAAGTTTTGTCGGACGGCAGAGTCATACATGCTTTGTTCGATGCCGAACTGTCGGTGCGGGCTTGAGAGACCGCTCATCGGTATTTGAGACCAATTAAGGCACCAACGGAGCCATATTTTACTCATGCTGCAGTCAACTCGCGTTGCGTTTTCGGTCGCTAGGGGCCGGCTCGGTTCTTTCTCGGAAAGCGCTTATCGCTCTGACCTGCAGATATTCTCAGCTTTCGGAAATCACCAGGTCACAGTTTTTCGCCCAAACCTGATAAAACGTGTCTTAAGCGAACACGCCGAGCATTATGCCAAGCATGATAGCTACCTTGAGCCAATCCGAATGCTTGTTGGCGAGGGGCTGCTCGTTTCGAGTGGAGAGCACTGGGCCAACTCAAGGCGCGCATTCCATGCCTGGCTAGACGGGCCGGCCCTCCGCGCGATCTACTCCCAAATGCAAGCTGCAACGCGTGACTTTCTGGCGAGGCTCGAGGGCACTTCGCTCAATGCCGTTGATGTTGGGAACCAGATGAATGCGGTGACGGCTGACATCATCTATCGAAGTCTGTTCGACGAACCCCTTGATGCTGACTTTCGAAGAACCTTGGAAGCCGAATTTCCGATATTTCGACACGGCGCCCAAGCGCACGCAGTGTTCCAAACCTTTGGCCTACCAAGACTTCTTTCACATGGTCTGCGCCGGAAGCTTGCGGCGACATGCGCATCTATGCGGGGCCCTGCGAGGGAGGCGATCCGACGGCGCACTCAATCGACCAGTAAGAAGCATCATTTGATCTGGCTTTTGCAGCAGGAACGTCAACGAGCGCACAAGCCACTTTTGACCGAAGAGCAACTGCTTGATGAGGTTATGACGGTTTTGCTCGCTGGCCATGAGACGACCTCCGCGTCTCTATCGTGGGCACTTAACCTGCTGGCGGCGAACCCCGAATGGCAGGCGGTGGTTCGAAACGAAATCACGACGACCTTGACGTCCAGCGAGGTTCCTCTGAGCGCACTCGTGAAGCTAACGGCAACCCGAGATACTTTCCGCGAGACAATGCGGCTTTATCCTGCCGTTCCCGTCATTCCCAGACTTGCTTCGCGAGCGAGCCGATGGGCCGGTCGATCATTCCCTGCCGGCATAGCGGTTGTCACGTGCCCTTGGGTTATGCATCGCAGGGAGCAGCTATGGGCCGATGCACATCAATTTAGACCTACACGCTTCTCTGACGGAAGCCATCGCCCGGCAATTTCAAGTGCTTACATGCCGTTCGGTAGCGGACCCCGGGCCTGCCCCGGCGCGGGCTTTGCCATGCAGGAAGCCACGTTGATACTGGCAGAGATTTTGCGACGATACGAGATCCTGCCAACAAGCTCTGCCGACCTCGAACCGCGTGTCCACATAACGCTCCGACCGCCACAGAACTTCCGGCTTCGCTTTCGTCCGTTGTGAACGATTGATCGTGCCGCCCGCATAATCGTCGTTAGCAGTGATAGCGCTGTACCCAATTTACCGCATCATCAAGGGTCTGAGCCAACGGCCTGTTGGTGTAACCGAGTTCCGTTTTCGCTCGCGTGCTGTCGTACCAATGGAACTGGGTGCCCATGGTGCAAGAGGCGCTATTGATGAACGGTTCGTGACCTCGGACGTGGCCGGTGAGATTGCCGAACTGTCCCACCATGCGTTGTGCCCACAGCGGCGCAACTCCAATCGGAGGCTTTCTCCCAAGGCGGTCGGCAATCGCAACGAGCAGCGCAAGGTAGGTTACATTGAACCCCGCCAAAACGAAGGAGCGTCCCGGCTCAACGTCTGCGTCCAACGCACCAACAATCGCTTTCGCGACATCGCGACTATCGCATACGCTGCACCCCCCAGATGGTGCGAGCAGAAGGCTCCGTCTCGCGATTTCATGGATCATTTGGCCGCTACTTGGCCGCCAATCCCATGGCCCGAGCATAAATCCAGGGTGAACGGTAATGGCCTTTAAGCCCTTTGCAGTGGCGGCTTCGACCGCCGCCACTGCTGCAGCCTTTGACACCGTGTAGGCGCATTGGGTCTGAGCGTTTCGTGCTGTGACCGGTGTGCTTTCGTTGGCGGGATTGTCGCGACTACCGAGCGCGAGAGTGTTGACGGTAGCGACGTTCACCAGCGGCCGTTGAGCGAGCAGACACGCCGTTGCAATCGCCTGGGTGCCTCGGTGATTCACAGCAAGCGATCGCTGTACTTGGGTCGACCCAATATGAATATGGGCCGCGCAGTGGATAACTGCCGCCGATCGCGAAACTGCTTCCGACAGCCAGTTGGGACATTTACCAAGTCCAGTGTCGGCCAAATCACCACGAGCGACTTCAACATCCAAACCAGCAAAGACTTCAGGCTTCGGTATGCGTCTTGTGAGGGCGATTACACGATCGCCTTGGTCCGTTAGGGCGCGAACAACAGCTGCCCCTAGCAGCCCGGTTGCCCCGGTGACCAAGACAGATCGGTTCATGCTCTCATCTCGCATAACTTATTTGTCTTCGCCAAGCTGTCGCGGCGACCTGCCAGACTGTCCGCTGCCCCCATCCCGCGAGAAGACCATTTAAATCAGCAAAGATGTGTTGTGCAGACAAGTCGAGGACAGACGACGCATTTGCAGCCCGCAACGGGTGGAAAACGGTGCTTAGCATCCCATTTCTTGCACGCGCGGATCACCACACGGAAAGTCCAGTTTATTGTGGGATTTTACCGCGAACAGGCGGTTCGGTAACGATCACAGAGCCTCACGTCACCCAGTACGCCCAGTCTGTTGACATGCCCGGAACCAAACTGAGCAATTCCAGCCTCTGTCAGCCGCCTAGGCAGGGCGCAATTCAAAGCGGACTGTGCCGATGGGAAAACCAAACCTCGTCACGACCGCTTCGTTAATGACCACCCCATCGGCGCGGCGGTATATGATGTCAGAGAATCCCAAACGAGTGGTCTCGCCGCGCGACACAACATCGGCCGTGTAGTCGAGGCGAATTTCGGTTCCTGTCTCCACGACGGTCGCCCGGCCGACCGTATCATCGCGGACCCCGCTCCACTCGAATGGGCCGGTCCGCGTAAACACCCATGTCAGCCGGTCAGTCTCGCCATCGTCAAAAAAGAAGTCTTCAACAACTGTGAGTGTGTTGCCTGAAATACGACCGTCAAGGCGTGCGTCGAACCCGCGCTCTACCCCCGCGATTGGAACAGAAAACAAACCCCTTCCAACGGTTTGACCGCGGAATGCGTCCACGAGTGTTATAGGCAAAGTGTTCGTGACCGGCCCCGTGGGCCGCGTAGCACAACCGGCAAGTGAGAGTGGGAGAGCAGCTAGAACGATCCGCCGATTGATCATGCTCACGCCTCCGTTACCAATGGCTGACGTGTCCCAAACGTATTCCAGGCTAAATACGACCGCCGATGCGGGCTGTCCCGCTCTCGCCGTTATCGCGCACCCAGCGTAACGTTCTGTCGCCTGTACGGGTCAGTTCGAAACACATTGGCGAGCCGTTGTACCACTCGCGAAATTGCTGGCAGAGCCGATTTCCATCGATCCACCAACGCCCCGTATCTTTAGGTTGCGCCATTCGTCCCACGAAGCCCGTTGCGGTTCCATCGCCGTCTACTTGACCGCCAGAGCGGTAGTTAAGCGGAAACTCACCGCCGAAAGGGGCAGCAAGGTAAACGCGGTGACCGATAATGTCGGAGCGGATTTCTTGTGCCGTGAAACCAGACGCCTCAGCATCGCCAGCCATTCCAACGATGATGGCGGGTACGAGGGTCAACAGGGTCGTGAGAAGGATGAACAAACGCATGCTTTTTTCCATAGCTCTAACAAGTCTGCGAGGCTTCTTGCCGAAGTGCATGGCGAAAATACGCTACGCCAACGTTTTGGTTCACCAGAAAATCCATTTTGTGGGATTTTTTCCCATTACTTTTCATACTGTGGCCTTCACAGGATTAGAAGGCTCTCCGAACCAGCCAATATCGGCAATCGCGGCCTCACCCAGACTGCGACCCTGGAAAATCGACTGCTTGATAAGCGGCCAAGTAGCTGGCGTCATGAGAATGAAGGGAAGTGGGTCGCGCCAGCCCCAGCTGACATCGCGCGTTGTCAGCAAAGCCTTGCCAACCTGCCGATAGCGGCTCCAACGGCCCAAAGACCCCCAAAGTAAGGTCAGCGTTGGGTAAGCCTGCTGAAGCCTCGTACTCTTGCGTAGAGGCACCGGTTCGCCTGCTGACTTAATCGCTGGTGCGATCGCTGCCGTCTCAATAAAGTGAATACCGGAGTTCGCGCGCGGGTTACACTCAAAGGCAACCACCTCACCGGGACCGGTCGCCATAAGGTCGAATGATAGGAAACCAGTATGTCCGGACGTCGCTGCCACCGACGCGGCGAGCTCGCAAGCGCCACGGGCGTCGGGGTCAGTATCGACAATGCGCTGAAAGACCGTGGCGACAGTTCCATCGCGGATAACGGGCTCGTAGACCACCGTTTGCGAAACCTTACCGGCATGAACAATGGAAAAAGTGCTGATCTCGCGACCCAATAACCGCTCTTGGACAATGGCGTTCGGACGGTCTTTCGGCAATGCGTCGCCCTGCTTAAGGAACTGAATGCGCGATCCAGAAGCGCCGAAGCGGTCTTTGACGATATAGCCGCCTGCCTCTGCAATCGCCAGGGCCTCAGGGCTTGTCAGCGTAGCCGTTAGTGGCGCTCGCAAACCGGTATCTTGCAGAGAAGTCGCAAATGCCAGTTTGTCGTGGAGTTTCAGCAGTGCATCGTGGTTGCCGCAGAAGATCTTCGGCTTGTCGGGCAGCTGCCCCTTCAAGGCAGAAACGTGAAGGGTCTCCTCGGAGATCGGAACAATCAGATCAATGTGCTCGCGGCGAACGATGTCGCGCATTGCATCGTAATAGCCATCGATGTCGGTGTTCGGCGCGGGAACCGCATAGCTTTTCGAAACCGACTTTGACAGCGCGCACAGGTTCCAATCGAATGGTTCTGCTACAATTACGCGCCAACCGAGCGCGTCAAAGCTGCGCGCGATATCCAAGCCTTTTGGCAAACGTCCAAGCGTCAGCAGGACGGTACCCGCCATTGAAACATCCTCTCAGCCGAGCTGGCCGCCCAACTTTTTTCAGCGGAAAGTTCCCTTTACGGTGTCCATTGCCGCCACCCACCCTACCTGATAACGTCAAATAAATCTGACATACAAGAGGGTCCATATGCTTGACAGGTCTCACGACCCGCGGCCGCGGGCAGTTGTTATAGGTTCAGGCTTTGGCGGGCTGGCTGCCGCGGTAAGGTTGGGAGCGAGAGGTTACAAGGTTACGGTTTTTGAAGCGCTCGATAAACCCGGCGGACGTGCCTACACCTACAAGCAAGATGGTTTCACCTTCGACGCCGGGCCCACGATCATAACCGCCCCGTTTTTCTTGTCGGAGCTTTGGGAGCTGTGTGGAAAACGTTTTGAGGATCATATCGATTTGCGTGCATCCAATCCGTTCTACGATATACGCTTCGATGATGGCCGCGTATTTCGTTACAGCGGCGATGATGACGCTATGCGTGCCGAAGTTGAGAGGTTCAGCCTGGGAGATGTTCAAGGGTATGAACGCTTCAAGAAAGTTAGTGAGGCGATCTACAGCGTGGCGTTCGACGAGCTGGTCGACGTCCCTTTTCACAGCCTTTGGTTCACGGCCAAG
Organism: Pseudomonadota bacterium; assembly: GCA_039024915.1. NCBI lineage: Bacteria > Pseudomonadati > Pseudomonadota > Pseudomonadota bacterium. Next base: position 11,399 of record JBCCPK010000009.1, on the reverse strand, counting down.
TGTGCGCCCGACCTTATCCGTCTTGGCGGCTACAAGTCGGTTTTCGGAACGGTATCGGAGTACTTCCAGGACCCTGCATTGCGGATTGTTTTCTCGTTTCACCCGTTGCTCATCGGCGGAAACCCCCTGACGACGACCGCCTACTACTGCCTGATCGCTCATCTGGAACGTAAGTTCGGCGTCCACTACGCGATGGGTGGAACCGGGGCACTGGTTCGCGGTCTCGTTGATCTGATCGAAAGCCAGGGTGGTGAAGTCATCTGCGATGCGCCAGTCGATCGCATACGCGTTGAAGATGGGACGGCCAACGGCGTGGTTTTAGAGAGCGGTGAAGTCATCCCGGCATCGATCGTGGTGTCTAACGCGGATGCGGCACGCACGTATTCCCACCTCATGCGCCATCACCCGCGTAAGACGTGGACAGATGCAAAAATCGCAAGGCGTGATTTCTCAATGAGCCTGTTCGTTTGGTATTTTGGAACCAATCGCCGCTTCGAGGAATGCCAACACCATACGATGGTGCTTGGACCCCGCTATGAGGAGCTGCTGAACGACATCTTCAAGCGCAAGGTGCTGGCTAAGGATTTCTCATTGTACCTGCACAGGCCAACGGCAAATGATCCTTCCCTCGCGCCCGAAGGCTGCGATAGCTTTTACGTGCTGTCGCCGGTCCCCAATCTGCAAAGTGGAACAGACTGGAGTGTCGAGGCCGAGCCCTACCGAAAAGCAATAGAGAAACGCTTGGAGGAAACGGTTCTGCCAGGGTTAAGCGACAGCATCGTCACCCAGCGCATTCTGACGCCTCAAGACTTTCAAGACCGGTTATCGTCAATCAATGGTGCGGCCTTCTCGATCGAACCCAAACTGTTTCAAAGTGCGTGGTTCCGGCCGCATAATCGCTCCCCGGAAGCCAAGAACCTATTCCTCGTCGGTGCTGGCACGCATCCCGGCGCTGGGGTGCCGGGCGTACTGCCATCTGCCAAGGTGATGGATAAGCTCGTGCCCGATGCGAGCGTTTTTGCGTAACGCAAACACGCTGCACGTGCGCGACCGTCGCCTAAACGTTTGACCGTGCTTGGATCGCTTGACCATTGATGCCGCTTGCTCGCATTTGCGCTGGGCTCCTTGCGTCGCTTACCGCGGCAACTCTTTTTCTTGCCATCACAGTCAGTGCCGCCGATCATGGCGGGTTCATTGGTGGTATCTGGTTTCTCGCCCATTTCTTCACCATCCTCACCACAGCCTTGATCCTGGCCGCCATGGTAACGATAGCGTTCGGGATGTCAGTTTCACCAAGCCTCCTGATTGCCCTAACCGTGTCGAGTGTGATGGTCGGTCTGGTGTACCATATCGCTCTGTCCCATTTGGTCAGCCTATCCGGGTTTGCACACTTGGCGAACCAGAGCCTTCACACGCTCATACCCCTCGCCACCTTGTCATGGTGGTTCCTGTTCGCCCCAAAACCGCGACTATCACCCACAGCCCCCATCGTTTGGATCAGTTGGCCGCTACTCTACACCGCCTACTATCTCGTTCGCTCATCACGGTCGGGCTTCTACCCCTATCCGTTCCTCGATGTTCCGCAGATTGGATGGCTCATAGTCGCAACCAACATAGCGTTCCTGAGCGTGGCTTTCGCCGGGATCGGGTTTCTCTTGACGCTGGTTCCCAGGATGGGCAACCGGCGACCAGCTCCTCGGACAAAGCTCTAAAAGCCTGGAAAAGACAGTGAGGGGCTATCCGGCGCTGACGGACTCAACGGCACTCAATCCATCGCCCAACTCTACCGCGCCACCAGTACACGCAAACGATGCAGAGCGGTGAACCCAGCGCTCGTCGACGCAGCGAGCATTTCGCCCGCCTCATAACCGGCAATCGGGAGGCTTGGATACAAAGCAGAAGCGACTTGTGACGCGTCAGCAAACGCAGCGTCCGTATCAGATACGCAGAAGAAGTTGGACAAACCAACCACGTCTTCGGAATGGCTCAACAAGCAACCAGCTTCGATCTCCGAGCCGTTCCAACACGCTATGAAATGGAGCTTCGGCTCACTTAGCAGTGCGGCCGGATACACAGTCTCATCGGTCGGCGAGCCACCCTTGCGCCAAGCGGTATGCCAAGCTGCCAGCTCATCATGGTCTCGCACGATCCGCCAATTAGCCGGAAAGCGGGCCTCGACGCTCTCACGCCAAATCCACGAGGCTTCAAAGAGGACACTCATTCCAAGAGATGTATATGCAGTGTCGCCAAAGCTGTCCTTGATCGCAGGGAGGTGAGCGCCTTTTTTCAACCGTTTGCGAATGTGTGCCGAGACCGCGCCGCGAACGTCTGGTTGAAGCGTCACCAAAGCTGGAAAATAAGGAGGGGGTTCGCCACCGGCTTCAAGGACCAGATTACCTCGGCCGCAGCTTACACCGTGCGCTTGCAAGACCGTTTCGCACAGCTCGGCATTGTTTCTTGCGCTCGCCTGAACCTTCTCCAGCAACGCTGTGGGACGCCAAAGCTGCGCAGGCATACGGTTCGTTCCCACCTCAGCTCTACTCTGCAGGTTGGACAGGTCTTGGCTTTCGTGGTCGGCGTGGCGAGCGAAGTTTGTACCACTGGTAGAAGATAATCGATAAGCCCACAATCAACGGTACCGACCACAGTGCGGGCGTGAGTGCAGCCTCGGGCAAAAGCCTGACAGCGCCGAAGGCGAAGAACGCGGTGTAAACGGATATGCCTGTTCCAACCAAAGCCTTGAGATGCTCGCGCAGCCAGTCGCGAGGATCAACGTTCGGCTTATACAAGAACCACATGTTGGTCGCGACGGTCGCAAAGCCGATGGTGGAGATGCCGATCATAAGCACTTGACCGTCTACCAAACCGAGCCAGGCGCAATTGATTGCGGCAACGAGCAGCGCCGCTTGGAGAAACAGGTTCAAAGGCGTTCGATTGGCCGCACGGTTCGCTTTATTTTTAACTGTCGTCCAGCCGTACCAGGCTAAGTTAAGCGTCAGGATAGCCAGATAGAGCATCATCCAGCCAAAAATATCGGAGATGACGGTCTCGCTCCCGAAATCTGGATGGACCATCAAATGCGGATGAGTTCCGGCGGGATCATAGAGCGTCGTCAAGCTTATCAGCGTCGCGAAACCCGCCGTCGCCAACATGGCCACAGTGAAGAACCGGCCCACCCAAATGTGCCACTTGCCACCCTTCTTACCGGCCACTGGAACCCAGAACGCAATCAAGCCCGCAGCACCGAACAGGATGTGGCCCCAGACCAGCGCGTGAAACACATCAATCGACGGAATACCGAAAACAGTTTCCGTTGGAACAGGCGGCGCAGGATGAGACAGCAGGCTCATGTCAATAGTATGCGACACTTTTGAGTGTCAAAGCTAGCAGCGATATGCTCTTTTGGGCTGATCAAAAGAGAGCCCCCATGCACCACGCAGCGCCCATCAGCCCCGATCCTCGCGTCTACATTCCCCCGCGGCCGGTCTCGCTGCCGGCGGTCGTGTCGTTGATACGGGTTCTAAGGCAAGGCGACGGCGATCTGCTAAGCCTCCTACCCAACACGGCCTATCGCGATCCCATTGGGCCGCTGGGATACTCGAGGCGTTCAATTGTGATCGTCAACGAACCATCCGCCGTGCGGCAGGTGCTCAGCGAACAAACCGACTGCTTTCCGAAGTCCGATCTGATGGTCAATGCGACAGAGGCACTGATCGGTGATTCGATCTTCACCTCGTCGGGCACGACCTGGCGGCGGCAGCGCGCGATGGTCGACCCCGCCTTCACAGCCCTTCGCATCAACCAGGCATTTCCCGCTATGAGTGCTGGCGTTGACGAAGCCGAAGCGCAATTCGATGCCGCCATCGAGAAGGGCCGTCCGCTTTCGCTTGACAAGGCGATGGGTCATCTGGCGGCAGACATTATTTGCCGAACGGTCTTTTCGTCGTCCCTTCAAAGCGAAATTGCACATCAGGTGTTCGATGATTTCGCTGTCTTTGAACGGTCTGTCGCGCAGGTTGAAGTGCTGCGGCTCATTTGGGACAAAGCTTGGACAAAGGTGCCCCAGAAGCCGGACGTCCTTGCAGCATGTGCGCGCATACGCGGCCATCTTGGTACGTGGATAGACGATCACCTGAACGCGCCGGAAGGTCATTATGATGACATCGCGACGGCCGTCATTGCGGCGCAAGATCCGGACTCGGGCGAACGGTTTACCAGAGAAGAGCTGATTGACCAGTTGGGTGTGTTCTTTCTGGCCGGGCATGAAACGACCGCCAGCGCTCTGACGTGGGCGGTCTACCTGCTGGCAATGCACGAGCCAACGCGCGCGCGCATGCGTGCAGAGGTCGAGGCGATTGCGGGCGACGGGCCGATCAGCATCGAGCAGCTCAAAAAGCTCACCTTCACGCGGGCAATGTTCCGGGAGACGTTACGGCTGTATCCGCCCATCACATTCCTGCCGCGTGTGGCACTTGAGCCGACCATTGTGGCCGGACGCAAAATCAAGCGTGGTGCGCTTGTCATGATCGCGCCATGGGTGCTGCACCGGCATCAACTCTACTGGGAACAGCCCGACCATTTTGACCCTGACCGCTTTCTACCCCCGCGGGACAGCGAGCAGACCGCAGGAAGCTATATACCCTTCGGTCAGGGTGCCCGATTGTGTTCGGGTGCGGCGTTCGCAACTATCGAAAGCACGCTGTTTTTGGCGCGTCTGGTACGAGGATACGACATTGAAGTTGCCGATGCGGACCGCGTCCGGCCGGTCGCTCGGATGACGACCCGACCGGCCAAGCAGATCATGATCCAGATGACCCGGCGACCAGCACCGAGTTGCTAAGCAACAGGGCCTGCGACAGCCTCTATTTCAACCACCGCGCCGAGTGGCAATGCGGCCACCGCAATACAAGAGCGCGCCGGTTTATGATCCCCGAAAAACTCCGCGTAGACGGCGTTGACGGCGGCAAAATCGGCCATGTCTGTGAGGAAGACCACCGCCTTTGCAACATCAGCGGGGCCTAGCCCTTGAGAACCCAGAACCGTTCCAAGGTTCGAGAGCGCCTGCTTGGCTTGCGCCGCCGCGTCACCGCCAAGAAAGGTGCCCGTTTCATCAAGTGCGAGGCAGCCTGAGATGTATAACACGCCATCAAGCTTTGCTGCGTGGCTGTAAGGACCGACCGCGGGAGGGGCGCCTTCAGCGCGAACTGTTTCGACTGTCATTATCTGCCATTCTCACCAAGGCTAAGGGACGTAAGCGTCTGAAAAGTCTTGCCCGGTTTCAGTCCTCTATGAAAGCGCGCTGCAGATGATCGGTCAGCGGCTTCATAAGATAGGATAAAACTGTGCGCTGTTCGGTCTGCATGAAGACATCTACGGGCATACCGGGGATCAGGCTAAGGTCGTCGCCAAGGCGCTGCTTTTCCTCATCATTAACCTGGAGCCGCGCCGTGTACCACGATGCGCCGGTCTGCTGATCATCAGAGCGATCGGCGCTTAAGTGGGTCACGGTGCCGAAGATCTCCGGTGTTGTTCTTTGGTTGAACGCGGAAAAACGCAACGTCGCTTCGTCGCCGACGCGGATCTGGTCGATATCTTGCGGCTGAATGCGCGCCTCGACGATCAACCTGTTTTGCACGGGGACCAGCTTCAGCACCGTTCGTTCCGCAGCGACCAATGCGCCAGGCGACGTGAGCGCAAGTTCGTGTACTACGCCAGCGAGAGGTGCTCGAACGTCAAGACGCCCCAGCCGGGCGCGCACATCTGAAAGCTGCTCGTTCAGCTGGGCGAGCTCGCTGCGCACAGTGGTCAGCTCTTCCAACGCGCGTGTGCGAAAGTCATTTCGGATCTGCAAAATCTGCATTTCGATCTGAGAAATTTCCGCGCCGGCCTGACCGATGGAGGCGACCAACGCGCCCTCTTCGCCCGCCAGTCTTGCTTTGGTGCGGTCTAAGGCGAGAACACGCGAGCTTTCAACGAGCCCTTGTCCGAACAGAACATCAAGGCTCTCGCGCTCCTCGGCAATCAAACGCAGCTCCTCGCGTTTGGCCTCAACCTGCGCGCGCAGCCCGACAATTTGACCGTTTGTCTGTCGGATGCGTTCACGCAACTGATTGGTCTGGCCGTCGATTGTGGTGGCACGCGCGTGCAGATTCTCTGCCTCCTGGCGCATAAGCTGCGCAACAAAGGGCTCATCGAATCGATCCATGAGCGCGTCGGGGAAAACGAGCTCTCCGTCAGCTGAAAGTTCTGCGTCCAGCCTTGCCCGGCGCGCCAGACGCTCGACAATCTGGTTATCGACAATGGCAAACGACGCTTCTAGTTCGGCCGGGTCCATCGAGAAAAGCGGATCGCCGGCCTGCACCAAATCTCCATCACGGACGCGCATCTCGAGCACAATACCACCATCGCGATGCTGAACCTCGTGGCTACGGCCATCGAGAATAAGCTCGCCGATGGCATAGACCGCACCGGAAATCTGAGCATTGGCAGCCCAGCCGCCAATCCCCCCAACCAGCAGCACCATGGCGATGGCCGCCGCAAGCCCATAACCACGGATGGACTTCTGGATTGACGGCGCTTGGGCGATTTTAGCCTTCGGTGCAGCAGGCGTCTTTTTCGTCATGCTGCACCTCCTATTGGGACTACATTGCCTTTCAAGACTTCATCCTTTGGCCCGAAAGAGGCTTGAGCTCCGTTACTCATGACAACGACCTTGTCAGCATGAAGGATGGCACTTGGACGGTGTGCGATAATCACACAGACCGTGCCGCGTTGCTTAAGCTGTTCGATTGCATTGTTGAGGGCTTGATCGCCTTGCGAATCGAGATTGGCATTCGGTTCGTCAAGGACAACAAGAAAGGGGTCGCCGTAGACGGCGCGGGCGAGCCCGACCCGCTGCGTCTGCCCCGCGGAAAGCTGTACTGCATCGACGCCCAGCATGGTGTTGTAACCATCAGGCAGCGACAAGACAAAATCATGAATACCCGCAATACGGGCCGCATCGATGACAGCATCCATATCCATATCTGCTTCGAACCGGGCGATGTTTTCGGCGACGGAGCCGCTGAACAGATCCACATCCTGCGGCAGGTAGCCAACGAAAGCACCCCGCGTCTCCGCGTCCCATTGATCGAGTTCGGCACCATCCAGTCGAACGGAACCTCGAACTGGAGGCCATATGCCAACAAGTGCCCGCCCCAGGGTTGACTTGCCGGAGCCCGATGGTCCGATGACCCCCAAAACTTCTCCCGCATCGATGCCGAAGTCCGCATGACGTACAAGAGGTGTTTGTCCCCCGGGTGCGGCGATAGCCAGTTGTGCAACGGTCAGGCTTTGCTTCGGTGCGGGAAGCGGCACGCGTTCTTCGTCCACTTTCGCAACAGCATCAAGAAACGCGTTCAGCCTGCGGAATGCTTGCCGCGCACCAAGAAATGGGCGCCACTGACCGATGGCTTGCTCCATCGGAGCCAAGGCCCGCGCGGAGATGATCGATGCAGCAATCATAACACCTGGCGTTATTTCCTGGAGAATTACGAGGTAAGCGCCCAAAGCGAGCACAGCAGACTGAAGAAACAGCCGGAAGACTTTGGTCGTCGACCGAACGACGGTGGTGTGGTCACCCACATTTCTCTGGATCCCCAAAAGTGATCCGTGCCGGTCCGACCAGCGATCTGCGTAGCGCTTTTGCATCCCCAGCGCATAAAGCGTTTGACTTGCCGACTCACCTTCTTTGAGCACGTGATCGCGCTGCGCTGCGAGCCCCGCGGACTGCTCCAAAGGCTTCTTCAAGACCCACTCACCCATCAGTGTGATCAGCAGAAGAACCAGAGCGCCAGCACTTGCAAGCCATCCAAGCCAAGGATGAAACAGAAACACGACGCCCAAATAGAGCGGCAGCCAAGGTAGATCGAAAACGGCAATCGGTCCCATACCGGCAAAGAATTGCCTGATCTGGTCAAGGTCCCGCACAGGCACTATGCGTCCCTGCTGCGCCGGCTGCGCGCGTGGAAGATCAAGCGAAACACCAACCGCGGCCTTGTTGACGTCCGCATCGATTTTTTCGCCGGCGCGGTGCAGCATACGTGCCCGAATGACTTCGAACAGCCCCATGAAGGTGTACAGCGCAATGACCAAACCGGTTAGAACGAGAAGAGTGGGCACACTTCGGCTTGCCAGGACCCGGTCGTAGATCTGTAGCATGAAGATCGGACCGGTCAGCATCAGCAGGTTGGTGACGGCGCTGACAAGGCCAACAGACCACAGCGTGCTACGCAGGGATTTGAATGCATCTGCGAGCGGATTGCTGTTCATACGCATACACTCCGAAGTGGCTTAGCAGGTATGATAACGCCGTCGGGTGATCGCCCCGGCTTTTCCAATTTGCTTACAGCATGAACCATCGCTTCGCAAACCGTCACGCGGCTCAGCTAGCCTTGACGGACGCCAAGGTAAACCTTCTCGTGACCTCCTTCAGGAGCCGCGTTTTCAACGTCCATAACCGGCGGTCGCAATCGGTGCGTGCAACAGCAGGATCCAGTGTTTCGCTTTGGGCGTGATGTGGCGTATGCCAAGCCGTAAGCCGCAATCATGATTGCAGCCATTGCGGTAAGAAACTCGAGGTTTATGCCATGAGCCTGCCTTTAAATGGCATCCGTGTGCTTGATCTGACCAACGTCCTGGCGGGACCGTTCTGCTGTCATCAGCTGGTCCATATGGGAGCCGACGTGATCAAGGTTGAAGTGCCCAAGAGCGGAGACCTTGCTCGACAACTGGGTGCGGATGGCGACCGCAACGAGGCACTTATGGGTGTTTCATTCTTGGCGCAAAATCCTGGCAAACGCTCAATCACAGTCAACCTCAAAGAACCAGAAGGCGTTGAATTGCTAAAGCGATTGGTTGCAACCGCCGATGTGGTCGTCGAGAATTTCAGGCCTGGGGTGATGAACCGGCTTGGTGTTGGCTACCAAGCGCTCAAAGCCGTACAACCAAGCCTGATCTACTGCGCCATATCTGGCTTCGGACAAGACGGGCCACTCGCGCGACAACCCGCCTATGATCAGATCATACAAGGCATGGCTGGCGTCATGGCGATCACCGGCAACCGACAAACCGTGCCAAATCGCGTGGGCTATCCGATGGCCGATACAATCGGTGGCATGACTGCCGCTTTCGCGGTAGCTGCAGCGCTCGCCGAACCCGCTGAAAGGCGCGGGCGCTTTATTGACGTGTCGATGCTCGAGTCCGTTATAGCAACAATGGGTTGGGTCGTTTCCAACCATCTGGTGGCGGGCCAGCCACCACAATTGATGGGCAATGATAATTTCACTGCCAGCCCGTCCGGCACGTTCGCGACCGCTGACGCGCCGATCAACATTGCTGCCAACAAACAGGAACAGTTTGAGGCGGTCTGCGCTGTTGTCGGACGCCCAGAGATTGCGGCGGATGCGCGTTTCGCCAAGCGCGCAGATCGGCTTGCCAATCGAGCAGAGCTCACAGGTTTGCTTGAGCAAGCGCTGACTGAAAAGGGCGCTGACGATTGGATTGATGCGTTCAACACCGCTGGCGTGCCGGCTGGGCATGTGCTGAGTGTGCAGAGCGCCCTTGCGCATCCCCAAATTGCTCAGCGGGGTTTGCTGCAAACCTATGCGCTTGACGGTGAGGAGTTGCAGCTTGTGGGAGCCGCAGTCAAGCTAGACGGCCAAGCACTGAAGGCGCCATCACCCCCACCGCACTTGGGGGCAAATACGGCCGAATTGCTTGATGAGTTAGGGTACAGCAAAACGGACCAAGCAAAGTTGGCAGACCAAGGGATTGTATGAGCATTTCAGCGAGCCGCGCCGAGGCGGAGGAATGGTGGCAAACGGCCATCATTCGGATGGAGCCAAATGTCATTGAGATCCGTGGCCGGCCGATTGAGGAGCTGATCGGCTCGGTTTCCTTCGCCCAGATGATCTGGCTGATGGTTCGCGGCGATCTGCCAACTTCCGGTCAGGCAGTCTTGCTGGAAGCCGCACTGACGGCCGCCGTCGACCACGGGCCACAAGCACCATCGATCGCTGCTGCGCGCATGGCGGCTACCTGCGGGGTGGGCCTCAATAATGCAATGGCGACGGGTCTCAACATGTTGGGGGATGTGCACGGCGGGGCAGGCGAGCAAGCTGTTGAACTATTCCAACTCATCCACGAAGCTGGAACGGAGCCGGCTTCGGTTCGAAGAACGATCGACGACTGGAAAACGCGGCGCGGAAAATACCTCCCCGGCTTCGGGCACAGGTTTCATACCCGGGACCCACGCGCCCCAAGGCTTATGGACCTTGTTGAATGCGCCGTACGCGACGGCCATGTCGATGGGCATATGCGTCAAGCTGCGGCGCAGGTTGAGGGCTATTTAGCCGAAAGCGGAAAACCGGTACCGATGAACATCGATGGCGCAACGGCAGTCATATACGCGGAACTCGGGTTCCCCGCACCGCTCGCACGGGGTCTGTTCTGCCTCTCACGCGGGGTCGGCATTCTCGCCCATGCGTGGGAGCAAACCGAGCAGGGCGGGCGCAACAAGGGGCCCCTTCCAAAGGGATATCTCTGGCGATACGTCGACAACAGACGATAGCTTGTTATCGCACGACCCAACGCTCTATCGAAGGGTACTAACTCTCGTCTTGAACACGCTGTTACGGGAACAACTCGGGACCAGTGAAGCCTGCAGTCCCCAATGGGATGAGCGAGAGCATTCTGCGCTCGCTCATAGAGCTTATCAGCCTTAGATCAGGATATCATTTGCGAGCTGTGCTTCGGTGGTGTTCTCGATCGTGAAGGTGCTGGCACCGAAGGTAAAGACAACGTCGCCAGCCACCTCACTGGCGAATGACAGCGCGCCATTGACGGTCGCGAAGTTGAAGTCGGTCAGGTCGAGCTGATCGATATTGTCCTGAAAGTCCGTGACCGTGTCGTTGCCGAAGCCCGAAGCGAACACAAACGTATCCGCACCTGTGCCACCGATGAGCGTGTCATTGCCGGTACCGCCATTGAGAAGGTCGTTGTCCTCGCGCCCTTCAAGCGTGTCATTGCCCGACCCACCGAACAGCGAGTCGTTGCTGGCGCCTGCCTGAAGGAAGTCATTGCCCGCCTCGCCGAGCAGTGTGTCCATACCGAAGCCGCCAAACAGGCTGTCATTATCAGCCCCGCCTTCGAGGGTGTCGTTGCCTGAGCCCGACGAGATGAAATCATCGCCTGCCTGGCCGCGAGAGATGTCATCGCCAGCCCCACCGAACAGCCGGTCGTTGCCGCCGCCACCGTTCAGCGTGTCATTGTCGGCACCGCCCGCCATAACATCGTTGCCGGCATTACCCGACAGCACATCGATGCCCCCGCCGCCATTGAGATTGTCGTTGCCATCACCG